>NZ_JBBWCB010000211.1:0-6354 GCF_039888995.1 Pseudomonas rossensis
CACCTGCTGCGTGATCCAGTGTGGCCAGGACGTTTTCGGCCAGTGCGCTCAGGTTGTCAGTGTCGAACGGCTGGCGGCTGGCACTGACCGGTTTCGGTGTGCTCGGCAGGGTTGGCGCCCAGCTTCCGTCCGCCTGTTGGGTCAGGCCCAGTTGCAGTGCACGGTGTTGCTGTTGCAGAGCCTGCACGGCGCGGTTCAGCACTTCGAGGCTGATCGGCGTATTCAGCGCCACGCAGCGCCAGTCCGCCGCCAACGGCCCGGCTTCGAGACGGGCGTGTTGACCTGCGGTCAGCGGTACATTGCGCGCAGCGCTGGTGGTGTCGCGGCTGTAGTTCGCGCCTTGGCTGATGACCGCCGAAATTTCAGCGATGGTGCGGTTTTCGAACAACTGCTTGGGGGTCAGCTTCATGCCGCGCTGGTGAGCACGGGCAATGATTTGCAGGTTGAGAATAGAATCGCCGCCCAAGGCGAAGAAGTTGTCGTGAATCCCCACGCGCTCGACTCGCAACACATCCTGCCAGATCTCGGCGAAGGCGATTTCCACCGCGTCACGCGGGGCTTCGTAATTGTCCTGACTGGTCGGGGCATCGGGCAGTGGCAGGCGAGCGATGTCCGGTTTGCCGTTAGCGTTCAGCGGGATGGCGTCCAGGGCGATGAAGTCTGCCGGCACCATGTAATCCGGTACGCGCAGGGCCAGGTCATAACGCAGTTTGTCCGCCGACATTGAGGTGCTGGCCACCAGCCAGGCAATCAGGCGCGGCGTCTCGTTGGCCGGGTGCACGACGCGGACCAGCACTTGCTGAATGTTGCTCGACAGGCGTTTGATTTGCGCTTCGACTTCGCCCAGCTCAATGCGGTAACCGCGCAATTTGACCTGGTTGTCGACGCGCCCGAGGAACGCCAGTTCACCGGATTCCAGCCAGCGCACACGGTCGCCGGTGCGGTAGGCGCGGGGCAGGTCGGCAACGGCGGTGAAGCGTGCGGCGGTTTGCACCGGATCACCCAAGTAGTCGATGGCCAGACCTTCGCCACCGACCCACAATTCACCCGGCACACCGACCGGCACGGAGTGACCGTGGCTGTCGAGTACCCGCAGGAGCCGGTTCGGTTGCGGATGGCCCAGCGGTTGTACGCCGGCCAATGGCTGGTCGATGCGCGACAGGCAAATGCCGACGGCGCTTTCGGTTGGGCCGTAGTGGTTGTAGACCGCGAGTTCCGGGCGCAGCGCACGGATAGTGTCCAGCAGCGAGCCGTGCAGCGCTTCGCCACCGAGCAACAAGGCGCGGCGCGGCAGCAGACGCACGTCAGGATGCGCGGCGAGCAGACCGTGCAGGTGGTTGGGCGTGAGCTTGACCAGGTCCGGGGTGAAGTCGGCAAAGCACTGGGCCAGGGCGTTCGGGTCAGCGCGGGTATCGTCGTCCACCAGCAGCAAGCTGCCACCACTGACCAGCGCACCGAACAACTGGGTGTAACCGAGGTCCGCCGCGAAGGTCGATATCAGCGCATGGCGCCACGGTTGTTCAGCCTCGGCACAACCCAGTTCGGCCAGAATGCCGCTGACATAAGCGACGATGGCGCGATGGGACAGGCGCACACCTTTCGGCGTCCCGGTGGACCCTGAGGTGTAGATCACATAGGCGCAGGCCTGTTGATCCACCGCGGGCAGGTCGATCCCGGTGGCGCGGGCCGAGGCCTCGATCACCTGCGCAGAGGCGATGTCGAAGGTCGGCACGCCGATGATGAAATTCACATCGGCACTGGCCATCAGCGCACCCAGGCGCGAGGCCGGTTGGCCCAGGTCCAGCGGCAGGAAGCAAGCGCCGGCCTGCATTACCGCCAATAGCGCGATCACTGCGTCGTTGCTACGGGGCAGGGCCAGTGCGACGCGATCACCGTGTTGCACACCGCTCTGGCGCAAGGCGTTGGCCAGTCCAGTCGAGGCTTCAAGCAGCTCGCCGTAGCTCAATGCGCCATGTGTGTCGCGCACGGCTTCACGCTCGGGATGGCGGCGGGCCTGAGCGGCGATCAATTCATGCAGCGGAGCATCCGGCACTTCAAGGGTCGCGCCGTTGCCCCAGGTGCGGGTCAGGTTCAGTTCCTGCATCGGGCACAACGGCACTTCGGCCAGTGGCCGGTTGGCGTCGCGGCTCAGTTCGTCGAGCAGCGTTACCAACTGCTCCATCAGGCGAGTGCCGGCCGCATCGGACAAGCGTTTGCGCTGATGCACCAAGTGCAGGTGCAAACTGTCGCTTTCCATCGAAGCGATCAGCGACATCGGGTAGTTGTTGCGCCCGCCGGTGTGGCGCAACGGCGCGGTGTGTTCGGCATCCGGCAGCCCGACGAGGCCCTCGTCGATCTGATCCAGCTCCCGGGGGAACGGGAAGTTTTCGAACACCATGATTGCTTCGAACAACTCGCCACCGGGCGGCAGCGCGGTCAAGGCCCGCAGACTGGCGAGCGGCGTGTGTTCATGCTCGCGCATCTCGGCGTTCCAGTCCTGGATGCCCGCCAGCCATTGGCCAACGGTCGGCGCCTCGTCCCAGCGCACCCGTAGCGGCAGGGTATTGATGAACAGACCAACCATGCGCTCGACACCGCTCAGGCGCTGTGGACGCCCGGCGACGGTGACGCCGATCAAGGCTTCGTCGCTGCCGTTATGGCGCCCCAGCAGGTAAGCGTACGCCGCTTGCAGCAGGGTGTTGACGGTCAGGTTGTTGTCACGGGCGAAGCTACTCAGGCGCGCAGTCGTTGCGGCATCCAGCACACGCTGGTGTTCGGTGCAGGGCAGGTGCGCGTCCAC
This sequence comes from Pseudomonas rossensis, assembly GCF_039888995.1. Taxonomy (NCBI): domain Bacteria; kingdom Pseudomonadati; phylum Pseudomonadota; class Gammaproteobacteria; order Pseudomonadales; family Pseudomonadaceae; genus Pseudomonas; species Pseudomonas rossensis. The sequence continues at coordinate 2,801 of NZ_JBBWCB010000211.1, forward strand.
AGGGTCGGCGAGCAGGCCACGCGGGTCCGACTCGGGCACGCGAGTGGTGTTGGCGAAATCCGCCAGGCGACTGCGCCAGAACTCATCGGCGGATGGGCGTTCGCTGAGGTAGGCCACGTAGTCCTGGAACGGTCGCACCGCTTCCAATGCCGCGTTTTGCCCGCGACGGGCCGCGCGATACAGATCGCGCCAGTCCGCCAGCAGCGAACCGACGCTCCAGCCGTCGAGCAACAGGTGATGGTGCGTCCACACCAGCGACCAGTGCGCTTGTCCGTTCACATCGTCCAGACGCGCCAGGGTCAAGCGCATCAGCGGCGCGGCACCCAGTTCGAAAGCTTGTGCGTGATCTTCTGCCGCCAGGGCCGCCAGCCCTTGCGGGTTACCGCGCAAATCGACTTCGCGCAACGGCAGATCGACTTCCTTGAGGATGACCTGATAAGCGTCGTCCAGCTCTTCCCAGAGAAACGCCGTGCGCAATACCGCGTGGCGTTGCATCAGCGCAATCCAGGCCTGGCGGAACGCGTCGAGGTCGAGCTCACCGGCCAGGCCGATGTTCATTTGCTGGTAATAAACCCGGGATTCCGGTGCATAGGCTTCGTGGTACAGCAGGCCTTTTTGCAGCGGCGTCAGCGAATAGATGTTTTCGATTTGGTCATGCATGGCAGCAGTGTTCAATCCAGAAAATCGTAGAGGCACGTGCGCCGTGAGCGGCGCACTCCGAAGTCAAATTCAGGTCGAGGTCTGGGCTCACTTCTTCGGCCCCAGGCGTTTGAGCAGGGTGTCGAGGGTCGCCTGGTTCATGCCTTTGGCCAGCGGGAAGTCCGACGGCATCAGCGTCCCGGCCTGCGGGTCGAGGCAATGCCCGACCAGTGCTTGCAGGTGTTCCAGCAGGCGAGCGGGCAAGCGGCTGTCGGCGGCCGGGGTGACGCTGTGCCATTCGACACGCAGCACGCCGTCTTCCAGCCAGGCCACCACTTCGCGGCCGTGGGTCACCCGGTTGGCCAACGCCACTTCCGGCGGAGGGGTCAAGGTGCTGGCGCGCAACCAGCCCTGTGGCGTTTGCTCATGCCCCAGGTAGTTGAACAACACATCGCCACGCCCCCACGGCAACTCGCCGCGCTGACGCAGCAGTCCGTGCCCGAGGCCCTGACCCGGCACGGCGCGCAAGGCTTCCTTGGCGTTGCGCACCCGATCGCCGGGGGCACCACTGGAGTTCACACGCAGCGGGAACAGGGTGGTGAACCAACCGACGGTGCGGCTGACATCCAGGCCTTCGAACGGTGCATCGCGACCATGACGCTCCAGATCGACCACGATGTCGGCGCGGCTTTCGGCTTCCGCCAAGGTGGCGGCGAGGGCGGCGATCAGCAGTTCCTCTGGCTGTGTGCGGTAGGCGGCGTGGGACTCGGTCAGCCACTGATGAGTGCGTGCGGTGTCCCAACGGGCGGACAGCGTCTGCCGCTCGGCAACCGTGGCCACCGGCGCACTGTTCGCAGTGATCTGGGCGTTCCAGTAGCGCTGTTCGGCGCTGACCGCAGCGGCATGGGCGTGCAGATACTCGGCCCATTGCCGGTAGGACGTGGTTTTCGCCGGCAGACGCGGGTTCTCGCCACGTTCCAGCCCTTGATACAGCTGCTGGAAATCTTCCAGTAACGGCGTCCATGACACCGCGTCGACGACCAGGTGATGCGCGACCAGATACAAACGTTGCGGCTCGCCTTCGAGCAACGCAGCGGCGAACAGCGGACCGTGTTGCAGGTCCAGGCTTTGCGCGACCTGTTGCAGTTGCTCCAGGTGTTCGCAGCACGTCAATTGTGCAGGTTCAACCGGCGCGATCTGCGCCTGCCATTGCCCGTCAACCTCAGTGAAACGCAAGCGCAATGCATCGTGGTGGGCGACCAGACGGTCAAGGGTCGCCTGCACGAGGTCTGGCTGTAGACGCCGGTCGCTGTCGGCCAGCACCGATTGATTCCAGTGCGCGGCCTGCGGCTGCTGTTGGTCGAAGAACCACTGATGCAACGGCATCAGCGGCATCGCACCGGTCACATCGCCTTGTTCGGCCAGCGTCAGCAACGGACTGGCCACTTGAGCCAATGCCGCCGGGGTCGGCGAACGGAACAGGTCTTTCGGCGTGAGCGAATAACCCTGTTCACGCAGTCGCGAGATCAGTTTCAGACCGAGAATCGAGTCACCGCCCAGGGCGAAGAAGCTGTCCGAAGTCCCGACTTCACGGCCACCGGTCAAGGCTTCGCCAAGCAGTTCACCGAACAACTGGCAGAGCAGGGCTTCCAGTTCGTTGCGCGGTGCGACGTGGTCTTCCTGAGTCTGCGGCAGTGGCCGGTTGGCCAAGGCCTTGCGGTCGATCTTGCCGTTAGTGGTCAGGGGCAGGGCCGGGACTTCGACCCACACCGCCGGCACCATGTACGCCGGCAACTCGGCGCTGAGCAGCGCGCCCAGCTCCGATTGTGCGGCGCTGCTGCTGTAGAACGCCACCAAGCGGTTGTCGATCACCAGGGTGCAGGCACCAGTGATACCAGGCTGGTTCAACAGCGCCGCATCGATTTCCCCCAGTTCGATCCGCTGACCGCGCAGCTTCACCTGATGGTCGAGACGGCCGAGGTACTCGATGTTGCCATCGGCGAGGAAGCGGCAGCGGTCGCCGGTGCGGTACAGGCGATCACCGTCGATGAACGGGCTGGCGAGGAAACGTTCCTCGGTCAGGTCCGCACGTTTCAGGTAACCGCGAGCCACGCCGACCCCGCCGATGTACAGCTCGCCGATACTGCCTATTGGCAGAGGTTGTTGCGCCTCGTCGAGGATGTACAAACGCAGGTTGGCGATCGGTTTGCCAATCGGCACGATCACGTCGTCCACCGAACAGCGCCATACCGAGACGTCGATGGCCGCTTCGGTCGGGCCATAGAGGTTGACCAGTGCCGCCCGGTGTTGAGTCATGAAACGCCGCACCAGATCCACCGGCAGCGCTTCGCCGCTGGCGAACACCTGACGCAGGCTGTGGCAGTTGACCAGGCTCGGTTCTTCGACAAAGGCTCGCAGCATCGACGGCACGAAGTGCAGGGTGGTGACCTGCTCTTGCTGGATCAATTGGCTGAGGTACGCCGGGTCACGATGGCCGTCCGGGCGAGCGATCACCAGCGTGGCGCCGGTGATCAACGGCCAGAAGAATTCCCACACCGACACGTCGAAGCTGTACGGGGTTTTCTGCAAGACGCGGTCGTTCGGGCCAATCGGGAAGGCGTCCTGCATCCAGTGCAGACGGTTCATCAAGGCGCCGTGTTCGTTCATCACGCCTTTTGGCTGGCCGGTGGAACCGGAGGTATAGAGCACGTAGGCCAGGTCGCTTGGGCTGACGCTGATCGGTTCACCGCTTTCTGCTTTTGGTAACGCATCCAGGGTCCAGGCGTTGTGCCCGACCGGCAAACGCGCCAGCCACTGCGCTTGGGTCAAGGTGACCTGTGCATCAGCGTCCGCGATCAGGAACGCCAACCGTGCAGCCGGCAATTCCGGATCGAGCGGCAGCCACGCCGCGCCGG
>NZ_JBBWCB010000212.1:0-6331 GCF_039888995.1 Pseudomonas rossensis
GTATCAGCGGCACAGCCTTCACACCTGCATCAGGCTTGATGAACTTCCCCCGCACGTACAGCGGCGAACGCAGCGATATCAAGCGCCATCCCTTGGATTCCGGGGTGATGGTCAGGTCCAGTTGCTCAGTCGCCATATTGGCGGTGCCATCAATGTAGATGATCGCGTTTTCGGTATCGAAGACGAACAGGCGCGTAGTCGCCAGACCAGTCTTGATGTCGAAGTCGGCGGCAGCGCAGTTGATCTTCACTTCCTTGTCGCCAAAGATCTTGCTCACCACATAGTTGCCGACGTTCAGCCCGGCCAGCTCCATCAACTCACGACTGATAGCGCCATCGTTAATCAGCATCTTCAGATTGCCATTGGCGGTGCCCAGCAGTTTGGCCACCGAGTTGCCACGACCGGTGATGTCGGCATCGCCATTCAGTTCGCCGAAACTGGTTTTCATCGGCTCAAAGGTCGGGAACAGCTGCTTGAGTTTGAACTTGCGTGCGGTAAGTTTGGCCCGGCCTTCCAACGGTTCGGTTCGGCTATTGAGGCGAATCTGAGCATCCAGGTTGCCACCGGCCACGCCGAAGCGCAGGGGCTCAAGGCTCAGCACACCGTCAGTGAGTATCAGGTGGGTGTAGAGATCGTTGAACGGCAGTTTTTCGCTGTGGACGATGCGCTTGCCAGTGAACTCGACGTCAGCATCCATATCGCGCCAGCGCTCGGTTTTGAACTCTTCGACCGGCAATACATTGTCCGCCGGCTGCTTGCTTTCACCGCCACGGGCCTTTTGTTTGGCGTTGGAATCGGCACCGATCAGCGGGGCCAGGTCGGCAAACAGCAGTTGATTGGATAGCAACGAGCCGCTGAGTTTCGGGCGCGGCTGGCTGGCAACATAGGCCAGGCTGCCATGGATGTCGCTCTGACCGATCTTGCCGTTGAATTCTTCGTAACGGAAAACCGCGCCGCCCGCTTCATTCAGCTTGGCGATCAAGTGCCCGTCAGTCTCGTACGGCGGTGTGTCCGGCAGGGTCACGCCGGTCAGCGGGTAGAGATTGCCCAGGCTGGTGCCGGCCAGTTTCAGGCGCAAATCCAGGGCACCGAGGTTCAGTGGATCGGTGAGGGTACCGGTCAGTTCGACACGGGTGTCGGCGATTTTCACTTTTGCTTGAAGCGGGAACGGTCTGGCCGCGTCCTGCAACGCCAGCAGGCCGCCGATCTTGCCTTCGCCCGCGAGTTTCTGGCCGTGGTATTGGCCTTTGACCTTCAGCGCAAACGCATAATCCTGCGGCGCGGCACCCTTCTCCGACGCGGTTTTCGCGGCTTTGTCACCGACGATGTCACTGAACGAAATCGGCTTGCCCAGCGGGTCGATGATCAAGTCGAGCTGAGTCTTCAGGTTCTGGTCGTCGAGGATCACGTGGCCTTTGTCGAAGCCGATCGCACCGATGTCCACCACCCAGCTGGATGGCTCGGCGTTCGGGTCTTTGGGGTCGAACTTGAAGGTCCAGTTGGCGCGACCGTCGGTAAGGCGCTGGAGGTCGGCATTCGGTTCGGTCAGGTCAATACGCGGGATCACCACGCGCTGCGCCAGCAAGGCCAGGGGCGAGAGGCGCAACTCGACGCGTTTGAGGGTGACCATCTTCGGCTTCTTCGACCAGTCCGGGTTGCCCAGGCTCAAGTCCTCCGCCACAACATGCGGCCACGGCACCCAGGCACGCCAGCCGCCCTCGTTGGGCTCACGCTGCCAGACCACCGCGAGGTTGCCATTGATGGCGAACGGGCGGTGCAGTTCTTCGGACACTTTGGCGTTAAGCGGTGGTTTGATCCGGTTCCAATCGAAGAACGCGATGATCAGAACCAGTACGGCCAGCAGGACAACCAGGCTGGCGAGGGTCCAGATAAAAACTTTACGAGTGCGCGTCATTGCACAGGGCTCCTGATACGACTGAGCGCCCTGACTGCGACGCACGTTTGAAACGTTAGGTCAGAACCGGCCTGCCATGGAGTCTAGGACTGGGAAATGGCGCGCAGGTTTAACCGAAATGCCGCTTAACGCTCAAATAATCGGTCGGCGACAGGATGCCCCCTCAATCCAGCGTTACCGGACCCGCACTTTTGCAAGGCGCAAGTGAGTGGAATATACCCATCTCAGCGCAAAAACGTCCGCCGGAAACGCCCGATTTAGAGCCGTTTCACGGAACAATCAATTCCGTTGATTATTACCATTGCGTTTATGAACTTTTATATCGACTTATCGAGAGTAGCATTGCCCTCGTACCCACTTTATCGCCCTCCTACGGAGCACCTAATCATGAAACGCCAATTACTGCTTAGCCTTACCCTCTCAATGCTGGCCAGCACGGCTTTCGCCCTGCCAGCTGCTGACCAGGCGACCCCACAAGTCAAATCCACCCACTCGGTGTTCAGCCAAACCGTCGCCGAAGGTGGCAATGATCGCCTGAAAGAAAAAGGCCTGATCACCCAGGATGGCTCGGACCGTACTCCACAAGGTCAAACCCTGGCTGCTGACGGTTCCGACCGCACTCCACAAGGTCAAACCCTGGCTGCTGACGGTTCCGATCGCACTCCACAAGGTCAGACCCTGGCTGCTGACGGTTCCGATCGCACTCCACAAGGTCAGACCCTGGCTGCTGACGGTTCCGATCGCACTCCACAAGGTCAGACCCTGGCTGCTGATGGTTCCGATCGCACTCCACAAGGTCAAACCCTGGCTGCTGATGGCTCCGACCGCACTCCACAAGGTCAGACCCTGGCTGCTGATGGCTCCGACCGCACTCCACAAGGTCAGACCCTGGCCGAAGGTGGTGGTGACCGTGTCATCGAACGCAACAGCGCTTTGAGCTGAGCCCATGGCGGCCCTGAAAAAAAGCCCAATCTCCGGATTGGGCTTTTGACGTTATAGATGCCTCACTTCCCCGCTTGATTCCCCGATAGTCATTCGACGCCGGCAAAGCCGATTTGCTAGAGTGCGCCGCTGTCTTATCCAGAAAACACCCTTGCGATGCTGCCCCGCGCCGAACAGAAACAACAGACCCGCAACGCCCTGATGGACGCTGCCCGCCACTTGATGGAATGTGGCCGAGGATTCGGCAGCCTGAGCCTGCGCGAAGTCGCCCGAACCGCCGGGATCGTGCCCACCGGTTTCTACCGGCATTTCGCCGATATGGATGAACTGGGCCTGGTATTGGTGAGTGAAGTCGGTCAAACCTTCCGCGAAACCATTCGCCTGGTGCGCCACAACGAGTTCGTCATGGGCGGCATCATTGACGCCTCGGTGCGGATCTTTCTCGACGTGGTCACGGCCAATCGCTCGCAGTTCCTGTTTCTCGCTCGCGAGCAGTACGGCGGCTCGCTGCCGGTGCGGCTGGCCATTGGCCGCTTGCGCGAAGACATCAGCTCGGACCTGGCGGCCGACTTGTCCTTGATGCCGAAACTGCAACACCTGGACATCGCCGGCCTGAGCGTCATGGCTGATCTGATTGTTAAAAGCGTGTTTGCGACCTTGCCGGACATCATTGATCCGCCGGCGCAGGCGCTGCCCGAGCATCTGACGCCGCAGGCGAAAATTACCCAGCAGTTGCGCTTTATCTTTATCGGACTGAAGCATTGGCAGGGACTCGGCAGTACCGAGTGACCCTCTAAAAGATCGCAGCCTTCGGCAGCGCCTACATGGATCGCATTTCTCTGTAGGAGCTGCCGAAGGCTGCGATCTTTTTTTGTGCGCCGCAATTTGGTGCGCGCAGCTCTGAACCGCACCAAATTCACCCAAATTGCCGTAACGCCTTGGCACACTCACGGAGCTCCGACAGGCATTTCCTACGTATCACCCGATTGGCAAGCCCCTTGCTCTAGCCTAAGCATTGTCCATTGCTGGAAGCCTTCCGATGCTGGTGATTCATCGCAGAATCGACCCTCAACCCGTCTGGGCCGCCGAGTTGCACCTGACCTTCGAAGCCCGGAGCAAGAGTCGTTTGCGCTGTTTCAGTGCCGAGGGTGAAGACGTCGGGCTGTTTTTGGAGCGCGGTCAGCCACCGCTGCATGACGGCGAGTGCCTGCAAGCCGAAGACGGGCGCATCGTGCGCGTCTGCGCCCGGGCCGAACAACTTCTGCACGTCACCTGCGCCAATGCTTTCGAACTGACTCGCGCCGCCTATCACCTCGGCAACCGCCACGTCGCCCTGCAAGTCGGCGACGGCTGGTTGCGCCTGCTCGACGACTACGTGCTCAAGGCCATGCTCGAACAGCTTGAGGCCAAGGTCGAGAACATCGAAGCGCCGTTCCAACCGGAACACGGCGCCTATGGCGGCGGCCATCATCATTCGCGCCACGGCGATGAAGACTTCAACTACCCGCCGAAACTGCACCAATTTGGCGTGCGGCTATGAACCCAGCCTGGGCGCTGTTGCGCCTGGCCAGTCCGCAGTTGCCGATTGGCGGTTACAGCTATTCCCAAGGCCTGGAAATGGCTGTGGATAACGGCCGCGTCAACGACTCCAATAGCGCCCGGCGCTGGATCAGCGATCAGTTGCTGCTGAACCTGTCGCGTTTCGAAGCGCCGTTGCTGCTCGCCCATTGTGTGGCCGCCTTTGATGAAAACTGGGGTGAATTGCTGCAACGCTGCGAAGAACATCGCGCCAGCCGGGAAACCCGCGAGCTGCATCAGGAAAGTCGGCAGATGGGTTATTCGTTGCAGCAACTGCTCAACGGTTTGCCTGAGCTTGATGCCCCGGCCCGTGCCTTTCTCGAACAACGTCCCGAGCCGCACCTGGCACTCGGCTGGGCACTGGCCGCTCGCGCCTGGAATATCAGCCCCCAGGACGCGCTGGCGGCGTGGCTCTGGAGTTGGCTGGAAAACCAACTGGCGGTGTTGATGAAAACCCTGCCGCTGGGTCAGCAAGCCGCGCAACGCCTGACCAGCGAACTGCTGCCGCTGCTGCAAGAGGCTCAGCAGAACGCCACCCGAATCAACCCCGAACACTATGGTAGCGCTGCATTTGGCCTGTCCCTGGCGTGCATGGCCCATGAGCGCCAGTACAGCCGTCTGTTCCGTTCCTAGGGCCTTTATTTTGGGCCTGTTATTTTGGAGTAGCACATGAACACACAACCTCTGCGCGTCGGCATCGGCGGCCCGGTCGGTTCCGGCAAAACCGCTCTGACTCTGGCTCTGTGCCTGGCCTTGCGCGACCGCTACAACCTGGCGGTGGTCACCAACGACATCTACACCCGCGAAGACGCCGACTTTCTAGTGCGCAACCAAGCCCTGGCGCCGGAGCGGATCATCGGCGTGGAAACCGGCGGCTGCCCGCACACGGCGATCCGCGAAGACGCCTCGATCAACCTCGAAGCCGTGGACCAACTGAACCGCCGCTTTCCGGGGCTGGACCTGATCCTTGTGGAATCCGGTGGTGACAACCTGTCTGCCACCTTCAGTCCGGAACTGTCCGACCTGACCATTTACGTGATCGACGTCTCGGCCGGCGACAAGCTGCCGCGCAAGGGTGGGCCGGGGATCTGCAAATCGGATCTGCTGGTGATCAACAAAATCGACCTCGCGCCATTGGTGGGTGCGTCGCTGGAACTGATGGACAGCGACACCAAGCGCATGCGCAACGGCAAACCGTTCGTTTTCAGCAACCAGAAAACCGGTCTGGGCCTGGAAGAGATCATCGCCTTTATCGAACGCCAGGGCCTGCTGACAGCGGCGTGAACACGATCAACTTTTATCAACAAGGAAGCTTATCCATGACACTTAAACGCATTCTGGGCGCCATGGCCCTGCTGCTGACCCCGGCCATCGCCTTCGCCCACCCGGGGCATGGCGACAACGGTTTGATCGCCGGCATCAGCCACCCGATCGGAGGCCTCGATCACTTGCTGGCAATGGTTGCGGTCGGTTTGTGGGCGGCGCAGCAGAAAGGTGCTGCACGCTGGGCGCTGCCGTGCACATTCGTCGGCATCATGCTGATCGGCGGGTTGCTGGGATTTGAAGGGCTGAACCTGCCGGCGCTGGAGAGCGGGATTGCGGCGTCGGTGCTGGCGCTGGGTCTGGCGGTGGCTTTGGCAGTGCGTCCACCGTTGAGCCTCGCCGTTGCGGCAACCGCTTTGTTTGCGCTGTTCCATGGGGTGGCGCACGGGCTGGAGTTGCCGCAGATGTCGAGCCCTTGGGCGTATGCGGCGGGTTTTGTAGCGGCGACGGCTGCGCTGCATGGATTGGGTTATGCAGCAGTGCGGGTGTTGCCGCAAGCGGCGGCGCCATTGGTTCGACTGGCGGGTGCAGCGTCGGCGGCGACTGGCGTGTGGTTGTTGGCGGGCTGATTTC
>NZ_JBBWCB010000213.1:0-6310 GCF_039888995.1 Pseudomonas rossensis
CTTCTATACTCGCGTCGATACCTGCCGTACCCACGGCTTTACCCACTTCTATACTCGCGTCAAAACCTGCCTTACCCGCTTTACCCACTGCTATACCCGCATCGATACCTGCCTTACCTAATTTGATACCCGTGTTTGCGACTGCGGCTGGCACGCCCTTCACATCCTCCTGGAGAAACTTCACGGCGCTGTCCACCACAGAGTCGGTTACGACGCCCAGCGCAGTCCAACCTGCGAAAACGCCCGCGGACATGACCGTGTTGGTTATTTGGCGGACGGCTTCCTTGGCCACCGGGTGCGACACATGGCCTGCAAGCGCTCCCTGAGCCATACCGACAGCGGCGAATCCAGCGGATAAGGCAAGTCCGTTTTGGACAATGGGCGTGGGCTTAACAAGATCTCCGAACGCGGGTAATGTGTGGGTGAACGCGTCGACGGTCAGGCCCGCCCCACGTTTCACAGCATTGAACGCCACGCTGGATACGCCGGCGTTCTTCAGGGCCATGTAAGCGTCAAGCCACTCGGTTTCATCGTTCAGATTTTCTTTTGGTTGCGCATCCTTGCGACCAAACAGAAAGGCCCCTCCCCTGAGCGAATCTCGCTGTTCAGTCGTGTGAATCCGGTTGCCATAGAGCACGTTGGCCAACAAGCCTCCACCCGCGACGAAACCGATGTCCGTCGCGCCTTTGGCTGAAGGCGCGAAATGCTCCATGACCGGGGCCACGCCGGTCCGGCTCGCATTGCGCACGGTGTAGCCCTGAATGGCAATGGCGTGGTCTAGGACCTTTTGCTTCTTTCCGGGAGATTTTTTCTCGAGCGAATGCGCCATGGCGTCATGCAACTGGTCCGGCGACGCGCGGAGGTAATAGGCATCGCCAGTCATCGGGTTCATCATGCCGGTCCCAACGGTATCCATGACCCCGGAAACTGCCCCGGAGATGAAGGGCGCCAGAGGTTGCAGGGCGGTAGGTAGCCACTTGCCTTCATTGATTTGCGGCTCCATGTATTGCACTACTGACGCCGCCGCAAAGGGCATTGCACGAACAAAGTAAGACGCGGTGGTCGAGACCCGGTCCAATATGGCAGCTTTGCTCAGCATGGCTCTGACGTCAGCGGGGCTTTCACCTATGTCCAGCAGTTTGGCTGCACGGCTATCGATCAGGCTGTCGATTTGCGTGTTGTGCTTCCCAATACCTTCGTTAAGTTCGTTGATGCACCGAAACTCATCTAGTGTCGCCGCGGGGGATCCAGGGGGACGGTGAGGAATGCGCTCCTGCCTATGACTAGCAAACACCTCCTCCATGACGTCCTTGATGCCCGCTAGGTTGGCTGCCTGTACCTGTCCAACCGATGTGGTCGAAGCAGTCCCATGGAGATGGCCAGCGGCCGATGGAGAAGCGACTATCTGCGGGAGGCTCTCAAAAGAGAGGTTCCGTGGAATGGTTACTGACATGAAAAATCCCTTTTTAAATGATAAAAATGGATGGACACTGACAGCCCCTTGGGCAACGACAGCAAACAGGAAAGTTTTCGTGCTTGCCGCCAAGACGGATGCTTTATGTTTTAGAAAAACGTGTCTTTGCATCAAGTCGGCAACTGACCGTTGCCGCTGCCACTTCCCCCGCCTCTCTGACTCGCAAGGTTGTTTGCGGGTAAAAATAGCCCACTTGGCTGGATGTGCTCAGCGAGCAGACATAGAACTAATTGGGAACCGAAGTCTCGAATCCTTAAAAGCATTCAACTGTGCAGCCCGGTTAGGGCGACAGGTTTAATCTCGCCCCCAATTCGAGGGCGGCGCTGACAACTGGCCTGCCAAAACCCTCTGGCAATTGGGGCGCGGTACTGTGTAAGGTCTGCCGGCAATACGCATGGTGGTCGCGATCCGTGAAGGAAGAATTCAACTGTGTGGTCCGGGGCGAAAGTTGGTTCCCTGAAGAGGTGGAGAATGGTTGGCAAACAATGGAGGCCTCCCAGGCCGGCAGGCACAACAAGGCGAAAGCCTCGCAATCGCTGCTAACACACTCGTTTTCGGCAAGGCATTAGCCGTCAAGCGCAAGATACCCAGCGGCTTAGAGCTGCCGAGAAGGCCAGGCCGTTGAAAAAAGCCGGACCGAATGGAGTTTTGGCAAACTCCCCGCCATGGATGCACTCGGCGTTGTCGGTCTGATTTGGAACTCGTTTCCGTGCGGTGGCCACTCAGACTGGCAAGATATCCACACCGATACTCCTCTGCTGAATTTCCGCATACATGCGGCTTAGCACCGGACCGCTTTCACAAGGAACAAGTTAATGATAATGCCGTCTGTTACTAACTTCTCTACTACACCTACGGTAATGCCAAAAATTGATATCCGCCCTCCCACTCCCCCTCAAATAGACGAACCAGCAACGCCTCCTGTTCAAGCCCAAGGGCGTTCTCTGGATGACATAAAGCTAAGCGCAAAAAAAACTAATTTGAATCTTAAAATCCCTAATCACGTCGCAGACGGCTCAGGATTTGAAACGTATAAGGCTTTATTACTGAAAAACAAGACATCCGGTTTATTACAGCCCGGGGACAAAGAACTTTTATTGCAGTACCGATCATTAAAGGCGCTGGTACCAAGAGCCAACAACATCCGCTATAGCGAATTTGCCAGTGATCAGAGTTCCAAAATACTCGATCTCCTGGGCCCAAAAAAGCGCACAGCCATCGTTACCTTCGCCCTTGACAACAAGAATCCCGGCTATAGAACAAGTATGACAACGTGGCTTGCCGCTGGACTTGTTCATCTTGAGGCCCCTGATCGAAATAGAGTTTTTGACGCCATTCTAAGCGACCACGAGAAAATCAAAAAAGCGGGACCGTTAGTCGTCAGCTTCGAAAGCAAGAATCATGTGCACCCCAGTAAAGCTCTTGCAGAACTTTGTAAGTCATTCCCTGTCCTGGACACGCAGCAACGGCAGCGCGTTATTGCTGCTGTGCGCGCCCTTCCCGACGGCGAACTCAAGGCGAGGTTGATCGGGAATTTGGGCGAGGTAATGAGCCAAAGCCAAATGAACAATACTCAGCGCACCTCTGTCGTTGACATCTACCTTAAGTTAGGTGATGACGTCAAGCATTTCGCGCTTGCCGGGTTGGCTACCGCGATTGCGCAAGGGCAAATCGGGGAGCATTGCGACTCGCTGATCGAAAGCATTGTGGGAATCAAGAATGCGACCGATCAAGCTAAAGCTCTCGGGGCATTCGGTCCTGCGTTAAGCCATCTAAACGACGCACAGCTTGTCAATTTCGGCGAGCAGCTTGCCGATCTCGGCGAGCAGCTAGTAAATATGGAAGATGAACCTAAGTGCATAACGATAGGAGAATTGGGACCGGCCATAGGCCTTCTGAATCATGCGCATCGTGAAAAGCTATTCGGGCAAGTACAAGTGATGCAGGGAGGCAACATAAAAATGGCGGCGTTGCCAAGCCTGACACAGGCACTCGGTGCACGTTGCCTCAATAAGGAAAAGACTGAGTACATCCTCAATGAGAAAATGACTAAGTACATCGTCAGCCTTACTGAGCACCCGCACGAAAAAATCCGAGCAATTATTCTGAGCAACATAGGTACTGCAATTGCAGGTATGCATGAGACTGAGCGTCCGAAATACATACCCACTGTGATAAACGCGACTCTTAAGCTTGTGGGTCATCCTGGCTTTCAGTGCATGGTGCTTGAAGCCATGGGCGCCGCACTGCCATCGCTTGATCCGGAAGACCTTCATAGTCTGGTTATCGCCTTCCTGGGCATACATGACGATGAATCCAAATACAAAGTGCTTCGTGGCTTTAGCCAATCGCTGAAGAATGTCAGCGAGAATCAGATTCCAGACGTCATCGAAAGCGTGCTCAGCATCGTAGACCAACGTTTGAAATCGCTCGCAATTGGAGAGTTGGGGCCTATGCGGGACTCCCTGACTGACGCCCAGTGGAGTCAACTGACTGAGGCCGTCGATGAGTTCAAAGGTGTGGAGGCGGCGGTATTCAAGGCCACCGCATTGGTGGGACTCCACCGCTGAAGGATTGCACAGGAGCAAAAGGTCCACGACTGGGTGGCCAACTCAACGCAGAGATCTACCGGGATATGCAGACGGGAGCCACACGAACTGCTCGGAACTGTAATTCGCGCCTATGACGAAGAACAAAATCCAGCAACCGAAGCGAATAGCGTCATCCATTAGTAATGATGCTGGCAGCCTACGCACGCATCAGATCTGCTCCCTGGTTCGATTGAATTTGCAAAGCGCCATCGGCTATACCGTCACGTACCAGCAATGCCAAAAGCTGATGGCGCCCATTGGGTTGAGCTTCGATTTGGTCTAAAGCAAGCTTAGTGTTAATGCTCCGCCTGGCAGGCGAGAGAGCATAAGGGTGACTGTGCTCGGCCTGCGCACCATAAGGCTCTGGCTGCTAACTGTAAGCGTGCCGGGAACACACCTTCCAAACTCCAGCATTAAGGGCGATGGTGTCCGCGTATTTTAAGCGGACGCGATAGCCCTTAACGCCAGGATTTCCATGCGCCAACGAAGCTCTTACCCTAAACCGTTCCAGGCCCAGGTTGTTCAGGAATGCCTGCAACCGGGCGCAACCCTATCCAGCGTTGCCATCAGCCACGGCATCAACGCCAACGTTATCCGCAAGTGGCTACCGCTTTACCGAGATCAGCCGACAGCGGCGTTGCCGGCTTTCGTCCCATTGAGAGCTACGCCAAAGCGGCAGGCTGAAGCGTCGGCGATCATTGAGCTGCCGCTTGGCGAGCAATCGATCACGGTGAAATGGCCAACCTCCGATCCTGAAGGATGCGCCCGCTTTGTCCGTGGGCTTGCCGAGTGATCCGCATCGACTCCATCTGGCTAGCCACCGAGCCCATGGACATGCGTGCCGGCACTGAAACTGCGCTTGCCAGGGTGATCGCGGTGTTTGGTGCGGCGAAGCCGCACTGCGCTTATCTGTTCGCCAACCGCCGTGCCACTCGTATGAAAGTGCTGGTGCATGACGGGTTTGGCGTCTGGCTGGCTGCTCGCCGATTGAATCAAGGAAAGTTTCACTGGCCCGGCATTCGGAGTGGCTCCGAGATAGAGCTGGATACTGAGCAACTTCAGGCCTTGGTGCTCGGCCTACCTTGGCAACGCGTTGGGGCTGGCGGTGCAATCACACTGCTTTAACGCCCGCTATTAGCCAATTGGTCTATCGCCGCGAACGGCCTGCTCTGGCAAAATTCGCGGCATGACTTCCTCGCCCAATCTCGACCAAATGTCCCCCGACCAACTGCGTGCACTCGCGGCACAGTTGCTGTCGCAGGTTGACTCTCTCGGGCAGCAAGTCGACAGGATGGGCAAGAAGAATCACCGCGACCAAACAATCATCGAGCAACTCACCCACGAAATCGCCTGGTTCAAACGTAATAAGTTTGCCAAGCGTAGTGAGCAATTGAGTCCTGCCCAAGGCAGCCTGCTCGACACCGACATCGCGGCCATCGAGGCAGAGTTGAAGGCGTTGAATCCGCCGGCTGCGCCGGCCGAACCACGCAGCCAGTCCAGGCATGCACCCTTGCCTGCGCAGTTCCCACGTACCGTGATCCATCACGAGCCAGAAAACACCCAGTGCGCGGCTGCCAGCTTCAGCGCATCGGCGAAGACGTTAGCGAGAAGCTCGACTACACGCCGGGCGTGTTCACCGTTGAGCAGCATGTGCGTGGGAAATGGGTCTGCCGCGACTGCGAAACGCTGATCCAGGCACCGGTACCGGCGCAGGTGATCGACAAGGGCATCCCGACCGCCGGGCTGCTGGCTCACGTGATGGTGGCCAAGTTCGCTGACCATTTGCCGCTGTATCGGCAAGAGAAAATCTTTGGCCGCGCCGGCTTGGCCATCGCTCGCTCGACACTGGCGCAATGGGTCGGCCAAACCGGTGTGCAGCTCCAGCCCTTGGTCGATGCGCTGCGCGAAACAGTGCTTGCTCAAGGCGTGATCCACGCTGACGAAACGCCGGTGCAGATGCTCGCACCGGGCGAGAAGAAAACCCACCGTGCTTACGTCTGGGCCTACTGCACCACGCCTTTTTCGGCACTCAAGGCGGTGGTTTACGACTTCAGCCCAAGCCGTACCGGCGAACATGCACGCAACTTTCTTGGCCAGTGGAATGGCAAGCTGGTTTGCGACGATTTCGCCGGTTATGTTGCGGCCTGAGTTATGTTGTGGTGACAAAGACGACGCCCTTGAATGGGGTTTTCGGCGTAGAAAGCAGCACATAAATATGAGCGACACATTACGCGCAGACAGGCTT
>NZ_JBBWCB010000214.1:0-6115 GCF_039888995.1 Pseudomonas rossensis
GATACATAGATGCAACGGGGCGGCGGTTTTTCAAAAGCGGGTAGACAGTGGGGCCGAGTCCATACATAGCAGCTGGCGAAGCCTGCGTTCGGCTGCGAAGCAGTCGTGAAGTCAGACAATGCGGTCCTTCAGAATTACCTCGTGCGCAGGTTTTACGACTGCTTCGCAGCCGAACGCAGGCTTCGCCAGCTGCTACAGGGCGTGCGCTGCCAGGAAGAAACAAAAACGGCCGCTTGTCATCACTGACAGCGGCCGTTTTGCGTTATGCGGTACGAATCAGTTCAGCACCACCGCACCCATCTTCTGCAGCTTGCGACGACGAGCCACAAACAAACCGGCAGCCACCACCAGCAAACTCAGCAGACCGGTCGCGAGGATCTCCACGCGATGCGCTTCCTGGAACAGCATGATGGTCAGGGCCGCAACGATGAATATGATCACCGCGTAGGTCAGGGCCGGGAACAGCCACATGCTGAAGGCGATTTTTTCACCGCGTGCCATGCGCTGCTTGCGCATACGCAATTGCGAAATCGCGATCACCAGGTACACCAGCAGCGCGATAGCGCCGGAGCTGGCCAGCAGGAATTCGAACACGGCGGCCGGGGCCACGTAGTTGGCGAAAACCGCGATGAACGCAGCACCGGTGGACAACATGACGGCCCAGTACGGCGTGCCGCTCTTGTTGGTGCGCTGGGAAACGGCCGGTGCATCACCGCGTTTGCCCAGGGAGAACATCATGCGTGAGGCGGTGTACAGCGCCGAGTTCAGGCAGCTGGTCACAGCAACCAGCACCACGATGTCGACGATCAGCTTGGCATTCGGGATGCCCATGCGCTCAAGCACGGTCTGGTAGGAGCCGACGGCTGCCAGTACCGGGTCGTTCCATGGCACCAGGGCCACAACAATGAAGATCGACACGAGGTAGAACAAGCCAATCCGCCAGATCACCGAGTTGGTGGCCTTGGAGATTTGCTGGCCAGGGTTCTTCGATTCCGCGGCCGCGATGGTCACGATCTCGGTGCCCATGAAGGAAAACATGGTGGTCAGGATCGCGCCCAACACTGCGCCCATGCCATTTGGCAGGAAGCCTTGGGTGTCGAACAGGTGCGAAACGCCGCTGACTTGGCTGTTCGGCAGGAAGCCAAAGATCGCCAGAATGCCGAGGCCGATGAAACCGATGATCGCGATGACTTTGACCAGGGCGAACCAGAATTCGAATTCACCGTAGTTCTTCACGCTGAACAGGTTGGTCACCGTCAGCAGCAAGGTGATGACCAAGGTGAAGGCCCAGATCGCCACATTCGGGAACCAGGCATGCAGGATAGTCGCGGCGGCGTTGGCTTCCAGCGGAATCACCAACACCCAGAACCACCAGTAGAGCCAGCCGATGGTGAAACCGGCCCAATGACCGATCGCGCGATCGGCATACGTCGAGAAGGAGCCTGTGTCTGGCGAAGCAACGGCCATTTCGCCGAGCATGCGCATCACCAGCACGACCAGCATACCGGCGGCAGCGTAAGCCAACAGCACGGCTGGGCCTGCGGCGGCGATGGCGTGGCCGGAGCCGACGAACAGGCCGGCGCCGATAACCCCGGCGATCGACAGCATGGTCACATGACGTGGTTTGAGCCCCTGTTCGAGGCCATTGGAGCTTGGGGTACTGCTCATTGAAACTACCTTTGTAAGGAAAAGCGAATGCATGCATCCCGCCTGAATTTCTTTCTCGTAAAAAGAAACCAACGGGGCGTTCCGGATTCTGCACGCAATAATTGCGCCAAAATGTTTCAAAGCCGTCTGCCACGGCGATCTCATCCAGACCGGACAGTCATCGCAACCCATTGAAATTAATGGCACTTTGCCAGAGCGTTACCCTGCGACTCACTTTCAGAACGAAACGGCGCACCAGAAACACACCCGTAAAATGCCCGACGCACAATAAAAGTGCGGATCAGGAACGTTTGGCCGGTTAGCGCTTCCAACCCCCCGCCAAAGCTGGCAACATCGCGCCCTTTTTTGGAACAGCCCCAGCCTTTTTATCGACAGGCAGGGTTCAAACGGCTGTTCGGTTGATAGCAGCGCGACAGTCTGCTGCACCGATGCGACAACGTGCCACATGCCACCCGTTTACCGCCCGTAGCGCTGTTGGCTGCCATTCCAACGCTATGCTAGCTTGGCCGCCTCGCCAGGAAGGCCGCCAATAGCAGGAGCGAAATACTATGAGGAACGCACATGGCTGAGGCCACGCCCGCGCTTGAAATCCGCAACTTGCACAAACGCTACGGACAGCTTGAGGTGCTCAAAGGCATCTCGCTGACCGCCCGCGACGGCGACGTGATCTCGATCCTGGGTTCTTCCGGTTCCGGCAAGTCCACCTTCCTTCGTTGCATCAACCTGTTGGAAAACCCGCATCAGGGACAAATCCTGGTGGCCGGCGAAGAACTCAAGCTCAAAGCCGCAAAAAACGGCGAACTGGTCGCTGCCGACGGCAAGCAGATCAATCGCCTGCGCAGCGAGATCGGTTTTGTGTTTCAAAACTTTAATCTCTGGCCGCACATGAGCGTGCTCGACAACATCATCGAAGCCCCGCGCCGGGTGCTCGGTCAGAGCAAAGCCGAAGCCATCGAAGTCGCCGAAGCCTTGCTGGCCAAGGTCGGCATCGCGGACAAGCGCCATGCCTACCCGGCGCAACTCTCCGGCGGCCAGCAACAACGCGCGGCCATTGCCCGCACGCTGGCAATGCAGCCCAAGGTGATCCTGTTCGACGAGCCCACCTCCGCCCTTGACCCGGAAATGGTCCAGGAAGTACTTAATGTCATCCGCGCATTGGCCGAAGAAGGCCGCACCATGCTGCTGGTCACCCATGAAATGGGCTTCGCCCGTCAGGTGTCCAGCGAGGTGGTGTTCCTCCACCAGGGCCTGGTAGAAGAGCAAGGATCGCCACAGCAGGTGTTCGAAAACCCGCTTTCGGCGCGCTGCAAACAATTCATGTCCAGCAACCGCTAACGGAGCTACCCGCATGCAGAACTACAAAAAAATCTTCCTGGCTGCTGCCGTCACCCTGGCCTTCAGCGCCGGTGCTGCCGCCGAGACCTTGAAGATGGGCATCGAAGCGGCCTACCCGCCGTTCAACAACAAAGATGCCAGTGGCAATGTCGTCGGCTTCGACAAAGAAATCGGCGACGCCCTGTGCGCCAAGATGAAAGTCGAATGCACCGTGGTTACGTCCGACTGGGACGGCATCATCCCGGCCCTGAACGCCAAGAAGTTCGATTTCCTGATCTCCTCGATGTCGATCACCGACGAGCGCAAGCAAGCGGTGGACTTCACCGACCCGTACTACTCCAACAAGCTGCAATTCATCGCACCGAAAAACGTCGATTTCAAAACCGACAAGGACTCTCTGCAAGGCAAAGTGATCGGTGCACAACGTGCGACCCTCGCCGGCACCTGGCTGGAAGACAACATGGAAGGCGTTGAAGTCAAACTCTACGACACCCAGGAAAACGCCTACCTCGACCTGACTTCCGGTCGTCTGGACGGCATCCTGGCCGACAAGTACGTCAACTACGAGTGGCTGAAAAGCGACGCCGGCCGGTCCTACGAGTTCAAGGGCGACCCGGTGGAAGAAAGCGACAAGATCGGTATCGCTGTCCGTAAAGGCGACGCTATCCGCGAGAAGCTGAACCTCGCCCTGAAAGAAATCGTCGCTGATGGCACCTACAAAAAGATCAACGACAAGTACTTCCCGTTCAGCATCTATTGATTCTGACCTGCCGGGCCGGCGCCGTTGTTTGACGGCGCCAGTCCCTGGCATTGCCTGCCGCGATTTGAAAAGAAATCCATGACTATCGATCTCTACGGATTCGGCCCGGCGCTCGCCGCTGGCGCGCTGATGACTGTGAAACTGGCACTCTCGGCCTTGTGCCTGGGGCTGGTACTCGGTCTGCTCGGCGCCTTGGCCAAGACTTCCCCGTACAAGCCGCTGCAATGGCTTGGCGGCACTTATTCAACACTGGTTCGCGGCATCCCTGAATTACTCTGGGTGCTGTTGATCTACTTCGGCACGGTCAACCTGATGCGTGCCCTGGGCGAGTTCTTCGGCAACCCCGACCTCGAACTCAATGCCTTCGCCGCTGGCGTGATTGCGCTGGGGCTGTGCTTCGGCGCCTACGCCACGGAAGTGTTCCGTGGCGCAATTTTGGCTATCCCCAAAGGTCACCGCGAAGCGGGTGTGGCGTTGGGTCTGTCGAAATTCCGTATCTTCACCAAACTGATCATGCCGCAGATGTGGCGCATCGCCCTGCCCGGCCTGGGCAACCTGTTCATGATCCTGATGAAAGACACTGCCCTGGTATCGGTCATCGGCCTGGAAGAAATCATGCGTCACGCGCAAATCGGCGTAACCGTGTCCAAGCAGCCGTTCACCTTTTATATGGTGGCCGCGTTCATGTACCTGGGCCTCACGGTTCTCGCCATGACCGGCATGTACTTCATGGAAAAACGCGCCGCTCGCGGCTTCGCGAGGAGCACCCAATGAACTGGGAAGTCATCATCAAGTGGCTGCCGAAACTGGCTCAGGGCGCGACGCTGACCCTGGAACTGGTGGCCATCGCCGTGATCGCCGGTTTGCTGCTGGCAATTCCACTGGGCATCGCGCGCTCGTCACGACTCTGGTACGTGCGCGCATTCCCCTACGGCTACATCTTCTTTTTCCGTGGTACGCCGTTGCTGGTTCAACTGTTCCTGGTCTACTACGGCCTGGCGCAGTTCGACGCGATCCGTAACAGCTCGATGTGGCCGTACCTGCGCGATCCGTTCTGGTGCGCCACGGCGACCATGACGTTGCACACCGCGGCCTACATCGCCGAGATCCTGCGCGGCGCGATCCAGGCGATTCCACCGGGCGAGATCGAAGCGGCGCGCGCCCTGGGCATGTCCCGGACCAAAGCGCTGGTCTACATCATCCTCCCCCGTGCCGCCCGCATCGGTCTGCCGGCCTACAGCAACGAAGTGATCCTGATGCTCAAGGCCAGCGCCCTGGCCAGCACCGTGACCCTGCTGGAACTGACCGGCATGGCCCGTACCATCATTGCCCGGACCTACCTGCCGGTGGAGATCTTCTTCGCGGCGGGGATGTTCTATCTGCTGATGGCTTATGTGCTGGTTCGCGGCTTCAAGCTGCTGGAGCGCTGGCTGCGCGTCGATGCCTGCCAAGGGCGTTGATGCCTGCGTGCTGACGGGCGAGGCGTTACTCGCCCGTTTCGCGGCGCTGGATGCTTTTCTGATCGAGCATCAGGCGCTGTGGAAGCCTCGGCCGTTTACTCATCTGCAGCTTCCTTGGGAAGCGTCCTACCCCGAGTTGTCTGTATGGCTACGCGGCAGGTCGTTGGAGGATGCGGAAAATGCTCATAACCAACCTGCTCTGTTGGATGCGCCGGAGCCTTTTGCTTCGCTGGCGGCGCTGTCGCTTGAGCTGAGCGCAGTGGGTGAACTGCCCAGGCATGCGCTTGAAGCGGCTGGGCATCGGTTGAATGTCGATGTGCCGGGGCGCAAGTGGCAGCAGATTGAGGCGTTTGCCAGCCGGTTGGCGTTTGTCTCTGCACCGAAGCATTGGCTTGATTGGTGTTCGGGCAAGGGCCATTTGGGGCGGCGATTGTTGCAAACCGGTCAGCAGCTCACTTGCCTGGAATACGACCCGGCGCTGGTCGCCAGCGGTCAGGCACTCAGCCAGCGTCATCAATTGCACGCACTGCATGTCGAGCAAGATGTACTCGCTGCGGATGCCGCCTCTTTGTTAAATACTGCCCACACGCCGGTAGCGCTGCACGCCTGCGGTGATCTGCATGTGCGGCTGATCCAACTCGCCAGTGCCGCTGGCTGCAAACAACTAGCCATCGCGCCTTGCTGCTACAACCGGATCAGTCTGAGCGAGTATCAGCCGCTTTCCTCGTCGGCCAAGCGCTCCAACCTACAGCTGTCCCTCGATGATCTTTCGCTACCGATGAGCGAAACCGTCACCGCTGGCGCTCGCGTCCGACGTCAGCGTGACACCTCCATGGCCCGACGCCTGGCCTTCGACCTGCTGCAACGGCAGCTGCGCGGCATAGACGAATAC
>NZ_JBBWCB010000215.1:0-6105 GCF_039888995.1 Pseudomonas rossensis
ATGCATCGCCGATGGTAGTGTGGGGTTTCCCCATGTGAGAGTAGGTCATCGTCAAGATTAAATTCCGAAACCCCTATCTGCGTATGCAGGTAGGGGTTTTGTTTTGTCCGCAGGAAAGTGCGAGCGGACATTACCGATACTTGATCACAATCCCTTCGAGTTTCCGACCTTCGATGGTTTTTACGTCGCGAGCCCAAAGCGGACCGTTGACATAGGTGCCCACCGCTTGGATATGGTCGTAGACCACCACCACGGCATCGCCGCCGAGCTTGGCGGACTCGTCGCGTAGTTTTTCTTCTACCTGAGTGATGGGAGGAGCAGGCTCGACGCTGGCATCGATGAGCACCTCACCCAATCGGACGTGAGGGCGAAGAGGCTCGGTGCGCAGCACCACGACCTCGCTGGCGAGCGTCGGCGCGGGATGCTCCACGCCCATCGACGGTGGCGCACCCACTCAGCGCGAGCAGAGTGGCGGTGAGCCCTCCAGCCAGCAGTGACAGTTTGAAACGAGTGGACCAAAGCACGTCATGGGCAGGCATAGTGGGGTTCCTCCGAACAATCCGCTGCTGTACGAGATAGCGTGTTGACGGAAGCAGACAGTCCGGCAGTTGCCAGAAGCCCAACCTTTTCAGGTTGGGCTTTTTTTATGACTTGAGAAAGTGAGTTTCACTGATCCTTTTCGCAATTCACCATCCACGACACACCAAACCGATCAACCAACATGCCGAAGCGAGCCGCCCAGAACGTGGTTTCCAGTGGCATTTCCACCTTGCCGCCGTCCGACAACGCAGAAAACACCCGTTCAGCCTCCGCAATGCTGTCGACATTCAGTGAAACCGAACAGCCGCTCATTTCGTCAGTAGGACGATCAGGTGTTGTGTCCGAGCCCATGATCGCCTGATCGCCCACCAGTAGGCGGGTGTGGATGATCAGGTTGTGGTAGTCCGCCGGGAAGTGCTCGCGCGCGGGGCTTTCGCCGAAGGTCATCATGACTTCGATCTGGCCTCGCAGACTTTGGGCATAGAAGGTGAAGGCGGCTTTGCAATCGCCGTTGAAGATCAGATAGGGATTGATTTTCATGCTTTGCTCCCGGTTACGAAGAGGCGAAGAGAGGCCGAATTCACCTCAGGCTCCGCAGTGATTGGGCTCCCCTTAGCAAAGCGTTAGATGTCGTGATTGGCGGGAATTGTTTAGATGTTTTTTCTATTGAAGCGACGTGGCTTATGGCTTCCGGCGCCTAGGTGTCGATCCACGGTCACGGGGATATCGTCCTGGGTCCTCAAGCTACTGCGCGTGGAACTGAGGGGCGCAGCAAACGCTCGATGGCACCGCTGACCAGGTTTTCCAGCAGCTCATCTCGCTCCGCTTCACTCAGCGTGTGCTGCGCCAGCCAATTGGGCGCACTGTTGAGTAAGTTGGCGATTGCATGTCCGGTGGCCAACAGGCCTTGCTCACTGAACCGCGACCGGGGCCCAAGCATCATGAGCAACTTGCGCTCGTATTGCTCGCGCAGCTGCCGAACCCGTTTCTGTTGCTCTTCATTCAGGCAGCCGCTGTCACGCTCTGCCAGGCGGAAATGCCAGGGCATCTCCTGATGCAGGTTCAAATGCGCTCGGATGAGGGCATGGAGTTTGTCACGTTTTGCCGGCGCCTTTTGCTCGATCCGCCCCAAGGTTGCCAACAGCTCTTCGTAGAACTCTTCGATCAAGTCGAGCAGCAAGTGCTGTTTGCTGGGGTAATGGTGATACAACGAGCCGGGAGCGAGCCCCAGGCAGGTCGCGAGCTCACGCATGCCGACCTGTCCGAAACCTTTGCAGGCGAACAGCTCCAGCACCTTGTCCCGGTACTCGGCGAAGCGCGAGCAACGCTCAGGCATAGGCATGGAAGCCACGCCCCGTTTTGCGCCCCAGGTACCCGGCGGCGACCATTTCCTTGAGCAGTGGAGCAGGACGGTACTTGCTATCGTTGAAGCCGTCGTAGAAGGCTTCGAGGATCGCCAGCACGGTGTCCAGGCCGATCAGGTCCGCCAACGCCAACGGTCCGATCGGCTGATTGCAGCCCAGGCGCATGCCGGCGTCAATGTCTTCGGCGCTGGCCAGGCCTTCCTGAAACACCAGGATCGCTTCGTTGATCATCGGCACCAGAATCCGGTTGACCACGAAACCCGGACGGTTGCCCGCGGTGATCGCGGTTTTACCGAGAGTGGTCGCCATGTCCAGCGCCAGGGCGTGGGTGGCGTCGCTGGTTTGCAAACCGCGAATCACCTCGATCAGGCCCATCACCGGCACGGGGTTGAAGAAGTGCAGGCCGATGAAGCGCTCAGGCTGGCTCACGTTGGCAGCGAGCTGCGTGATGGACAGCGACGAAGTGTTGGAGGCGATCACGCACTCGGCGCTGACCTGCGCGGCGATCTGTTGCAGCACGCGCAGTTTCAGGTCGAGGTTTTCGGTGGCGGCTTCGATCACCAGTTGCACGTTCTGCAGGCTGCTGTAATCGGTGCTGGTGCGGATCTTGTCGAGGGCGGCGAGCTTTTGCTCTTGCGTCAGCGTTTCCTTGGCAACCTGCCGATCGAGGTTTTTGCCGACGGTTGCGATGGCTTTTTGCAGGGCGCTTTCGGAGATGTCGAGCAAGGTCACGTTAAAACCGGCCAAGGCGCAGACTTGCGCGATGCCATTGCCCATTGTGCCTGCGCCGATCACGCCAATGTTTTGCAGATTCATGTTCTGTCCTTCCGATCAAATCCCGCGATACCTTGGCCGCCATAGTGGCCGAAGGCGTACTATTGGCCGCGAGTCTAGAGCCGGCAGGGCGGTTGTCCTATGCCGAAACTGTTCAACGGCACTGGTGTTTTTTGCCATTCGGGTGATGGGGAGAGAAGCGTTCACATGCGGGAAAAGGACTCGGTTTCCGCCTACTTCGTGCAGGCAATGATCTATGGGCTGGGAAACAATCCGCAACGTCAGAGGGCTGCGCTGGAACAGGCCGGCATCGATCCGACGTTGATGGAGCAGCCCACCGCGCGTGTACCGGCGAGTGCGTTTGCCGCATTGTGGCTGATCCAGATCCGCGAGCTTAACGATGAATTCTTCGGGCTCGACTCCCATGGCATGCCGCCAGGCAGTTTCGCCCTGATCTGCCGGGCATTGATTCAGGAGCCTGACCTGCACAAAGCCATGCGCCAGTGCCTGGCCAATTTCGCGCTGTTCCTCCAGGACTTTCGCGGCACGCTGACGGTGCGCGGCAAACGTGCGGTGATCAGCTTGCAGAACCACTCGCCAAACAGCGACGTCAGCCGTTTGGGCGAGGAGACGTTCCTGGTGTTGATGATCAGTCTGCTCTGCTGGCTGGGTGGGCGGCGCATTCCTATCGATCGCGCAGACTTTCGCCATGAGCGTGTGTCGCTCAGCGATGACCGTTTACTCTGGGGACCGAACCTGACCTTTGGCGCGGAGCGCACCGAAATCGAGTTCGCCAGCCACTACCTGCGTCTGCCGGTGGTTCAGGATCTGGCATCCCTGAAAGTGTTTTTGCGCACCGCGCCGCAATGGCTGGTGATCCGTTTTCGTAATCAGCACGGCCTGGCGTCGCAGGTCCATCAGCGCCTGCGTAACAGCCATTACAGCCAATGGCCGACCTTGCAGGCCTTCGCCCTGGAACAGAACCTGAGCCCCAGCACCTTTCGCCGTAAACTCGAACGGGAAGGGTGTTCGTATCAGGAGATCAAGGACGAGGTGCGGCGTGGCGTTGCCTTCGAACAGCTGCGCCAGAGCCGAGCGAGCATCAGTGACATTGCCGAGCAGCTTGGCTTTCAGGAGCCGAGTGCGTTCCATCGAGCGTTCAAGAAGTGGACGGGGGAAAGTCCGGGACGGTATCGGGCGAGGTATCAGGGGGAGCTCACGGAGTGAACCCTGTTCTTGATCGTTTCACCTCGTTACTCGACCAGGCGAGACGCGCCTTGCTGCTGGTCTGGGCAACGTCACGCGGACTGTTTCTCGGATTGGTGCTGGCGACACTGATCGCCGGCGTACTTCCAGCGCTGGCGGCCTGGTTAGGCCAACGCATCGTCGATGCGGTCGTCACCGCCATGCAGTTGCATGCACAACAGGGCAGTGCGCCGTTGTGGCCGGTCGTGCGTTATGTTCTGTTTGAAGCGGGCGTGCTCGCGTTGCTGTCCGGGACTCAGCGGGCGCTGTCGGTCCAGCAATCGCTGTTGCGGGTGCAGTTGGGGCAGAAGGTCAACACGATGATTCTGGAGAAGGCCCAAACGTTATCGCTGGTGCAGTTCGAGAATTCCGAGTTCTACGACAAACTGGTTCGGGTCCGCCGCGAGGCTTCGACCCGGCCGTTGGCGCTGGTGATGAAGTCGTTAGGGCTGATCCAGAATCTGATCGTGTTGATCAGCTTCGGTGTGTTGCTGGTGCATTTTTCGCCCTGGGCACTGGTGCTGCTGGTGGTCGGCGCGTTGCCGGTGTTTTTTGCCGAAGCACATTTTTCCGGTGATGCGTTCAGACTGTTCACTCGCCGCGCGCCGGAGAGTCGGCAACAGAGTTACATCGAGACGCTGCTCTCTCACGAGGGCTACATCAAAGAGGTCAAACTGTTCGGCTTCGCGCCACTGCTGTTGAAGCGTTATCGCGAGACGTTCGCGCGGCTCTATGCCGAAGACCGGCGCCTGACGCTACGTCGAGATGGCTGGGGATTTGTCCTCGGACTGCTGGGCACCGGCGCGTTTTATCTGGCGTATGCCTGGGTGGTGGTCGATACCGTTCATGGCAACATCAGCCTCGGTCAGATGACCATGTACCTGGTGTTGTTCAAGCAGGGGCAGACGGCAGTAAGCAGCAGCTTGAGTGCCATCAGCGGTCTCTACGAGGATGGCCTTTACCTCTCCAGTCTTTATGAATACCTGGCTGAGCCTGTTGTGGCGGATACCGGCAACCTCAGCGTGGGCGCCGTGCCCGGCGATGGCCTGCGTTTCGAAAACGTCGGCTTCCGTTATCCGGGAGCCAGTCGCGCCGCGCTGGAAGGCATCGATCTTCACCTTGTGCCCGGGCACAGTGTGGCGCTGGTGGGGGAAAACGGTTCGGGCAAGACCACGCTGATCAAATTGCTGACGCGGCTGTACCGTCCTGATCAGGGCCGTATCCTGCTGGACGGCAGCGATCTTCAAGCGTGGGAAGAAGACGCGCTGCGGCGGCGCATCGGGGTGATTTTTCAGGACTACATCCGCTACCAATTCTCCGTCGGCGAGAACATCGGCGTCGGAGACACCCTGGCGTTCAACGATGAACAGCGCTGGCAGGAGGCCGCCGCCGAGGGCATGGCCGCACCCTTTATCGAAGGGTTGGATCGAGGGTATGCCACGCAATTGGGACGGTGGTTTGCCGGCGGCCAGGAGCTGTCCGGCGGGCAATGGCAGAAGATCGCGTTGTCGCGCGCCTACATGCGGCGCAACGCCGATATCCTGATTCTGGATGAGCCGACCTCTGCACTTGACCCGGCGGCGGAAGCAGCGGTGTTCGAGCATTTCAGTGAGCACACCGAAGGCCGGATGACGTTGCTGATCTCTCACCGGTTTTCCAGCGTGCGCAATGCGGACCACATCATCGTGCTGGACCAGGGAGCGATCCTTGAGCGGGGCGATCACGACAGTCTGGTGGCCGCGGGCGGGCGCTATGCACAGTTGTTTGATTTGCAGGCCCGCGGTTACCGATAGATCTCAAGACTCCCGAGAAACCCGAGTCACCGC
Organism: Pseudomonas rossensis; assembly: GCF_039888995.1. Lineage (NCBI taxonomy): Bacteria > Pseudomonadati > Pseudomonadota > Gammaproteobacteria > Pseudomonadales > Pseudomonadaceae > Pseudomonas > Pseudomonas rossensis. The sequence goes on from NZ_JBBWCB010000215.1 coordinate 5,750, forward strand.
CGGGGTTGTCAGTTCCTTTTGTCATCGCCCGGTTCACCGCCGACATGCACGCCGTGGTCGTCACCGACTTCACCCGAGCGATGCACACCGTGGTCATCGCCCACTTCACCGGCACGATGAACGCCGTGATCATCCCCAGGTTCAGCGTGAGTGCCACTGCGCCCGGAGGAGGATGAGGCTGAGTTGCCGGAATGCCCCGAGCCATGGTCGCTGCCACCGTGGCCGCTTCCACCATGACCACCACCATTGCCGCCACTGCCGCTTCCACCGTGACCGCCACCATTGCCGCCACTGCCGCTTCCACCGTGACCGCCGCCATTGCCGCCGCCACCGCTTCCACCGCCGCCGCCTCCACC
>NZ_JBBWCB010000216.1:0-6049 GCF_039888995.1 Pseudomonas rossensis
AGACGATGCGGTGTTTCAGGAAGACCGCAAACTCAGGTTTTACGACTGCTGCGCAGCCGAACGCAGGCTTCGCCAGCTGCTACGGATTGTGTCGTTCCTTAACTGACCGGCATTAGCCTTTCAAGGCTCCTTTTTTATGGGCTCGATTATTACGCTGTGCGCTGGTCATGTCCTTGGCTAAACTGGCTCATCACTCGTCAAATAGCAGCTCATCATGCTTCGTTTACTGTTCTGGATCGCCCTGATTGCCGCTGCGGTATGGTTCTGGCGCAAGTTCAAGGGCCAGGCTTCCGTGCCCAAGTCCTCTGCCGAGCTGGAAGCGGCCCCCATGGTCCGCTGCGCCCATTGCGGCGTACACCTGCCACGCGACCGCGCGCTGAGTCTTCAACAACAGTGGTATTGCAGCCAGGCTCATCTTGAGCAAGGCCCGGGCTCCAGTGATCGCTGAGACCTCCAGTCCCGGCAGCAAACAGGCCCAGCGACTGCTGCGCCTCTATCACCTTTACCGTTTGAGCATCGGCATCACTCTGGTGCTGTTGATCTCCAGCAACATGGACAACCAGTTGCTGACGTTCAGCAATGACGACCTGCTGCGCAGTGGCAGCTGGTTTTACCTGGTGCTGAATATCCTGCTGGTGGTATTCCTCGGGAACACCCGGCGCCCGGCGCAACTGTTCAGCCTGGCGCTGACCGACGTCCTGCTGCTGTGCGGTCTGTTCTACGCCGCCGGCGGTGTGGCGAGCGCCATCGGCAACTTGCTGATCGTATCGGTAGCCATCAGTAACACCTTGTTGCGAGGGCGCATCGGCCTGCTGATTGCCGCCGTTGGCGCGCTCGGCATCGTCGGGCTGAGCTTCCTCCTGAGTTTCAGCCATCCCGCCACCCCCAACGATTACCTGCAAGTCGGCACGCTCGGCGCCTTGTGTTTTGCGGCGGCATTGCTGGTGCAAGGGCTGATTCGACGCCTGGAGGTCAGCGAAACCCTCGCCGAACAACGGGCCAGCGAAGTCGTCGGCCTCGAAGCCCTCAACGCACTGATCCTGCAACGCATGCGTACCGGCATCCTGGTACTCGACGACAAGCGGCGGGTTCAACTGGCCAACCACAGCGCCTTGAACCTGTTAGGCAGGGAAAATCTTGCAGGCCAACTGATCGACGACTACTTACCCAGCCTGGTCGAACGCCTGCAACTGTGGCTCAACAATCCGACGCTGCGCCCCCAGAGCCTGAAAGTCGCCAGTAGTGGTCTGGAGCTGCAACCGAGCTTCATTGCCCTGGACCAAAGCCCACACCACCAGACCCTGGTCTTTCTCGAAGACCTCGCGCAGATCGCTCAACAAGCCCAGCAATTGAAGCTCGCCGCCCTCGGTCGCCTGACCGCCGGTATCGCCCATGAAATCCGCAATCCACTGGGCGCCGTTAGTCATGCCGCGCAGCTATTGCAAGAATCAGAGGAACTGAACCGCGCGGATCGACGTCTGACACAGATTATTCAAGACCACTCTCAGCGAATGAATCGGGTAATCGAAAACGTCCTGCAACTGTCCCGCCGCCAGCAAACCGTAGCGCAACGGCTTGATCTGAAGCCGTGGCTGGAACAGTTCGTCAACGAAACCCGCGAGGGGGCGACCGAGCATCAGCAGATTCATCTGCGCATCGGTTCAGGAGACTTCAAAACCCTGATGGACCCAGACCAGCTGACCCAGATTCTCGACAATTTGTTGCGCAACGCCTGGCGCCATAGCGCCTTGAATCACGACGTGGCGCAGGTCTGGCTCGAGTTGTTCGTCGACCCGGACAGCCAGCTGCCGATCCTCGAGATCCTGGACGATGGTCCCGGCGTGGCACCGGAGCATCATGTGCACTTGTTCGAACCGTTCTTCACCACCAGCACCCAAGGCACCGGCCTGGGGCTTTATCTGTCCCGTGAGCTGTGCGAAAGCAACCAGGCCCGCCTAGACTTCAAACCACGCCAAGGCGGCGGCTGCTTTCGCATCACCTTTGCTCACGGACGGAAACAAAGTTGAACATGAGCCCACGGCAAAAAGTCCTGATCGTCGACGACGAACCGGATATCCGCGAACTCCTGGAAATCACCCTGGGACGGATGAAAATCGACACCTTCAGTGCCCGCAACCTCGGCGAAGCCCAGGCCCTGCTGTCTCGAGAGACGTTCGATTTGTGCCTCACCGACATGCGCTTGCCGGACGGCACCGGCCTTGAGCTGGTGCAACACATCCAGCAACGCCATCCCCAAGTACCGGTGGCAATGATCACCGCTTATGGCAGCCTGGAAACGGCGATCAACGCCCTCAAGGCCGGCGCCTTCGACTTCCTGACCAAACCGGTGGACCTCACTCGCCTGCGGGAACTGGTCAGCAGCGCGCTTCGGCTGCCTGCGCCGGGCGGCACGGGCATCGCCATCGATCGCCGGCTGCTGGGTGATTCACCGCCAATGCGTGCCTTGCGCAAACACATCGACAAACTGGCCCGCAGCCAGGCGCCGGTGTACATCAGCGGCGAATCCGGCAGCGGCAAGGAATTGGTCGCGCGACTGATCCATGAGCAAGGACCGCGCGCCAGCCAACCCTTTATCCCGGTCAATTGCGGAGCGATTCCGTCGGAATTGATGGAGAGCGAATTTTTCGGTCATCGCAAAGGCAGCTTCAGCGGTGCCATCGGAGACAAACCCGGACTGTTCCAGGCGGCCCATGGCGGCACCCTGTTCCTCGACGAAGTGGCTGATTTGCCGCTGGCGATGCAGGTCAAACTGCTACGGGCAATACAGGAAAAAGCCGTTCGTGGTGTCGGCGAGCAGCAGGAAACCGTGGTCGATGTGCGTATCCTTTGCGCCACCCACAAAGACCTCGACGCCGAAGTCGCCGCCGAACGCTTTCGCCAGGATTTGTACTACCGGTTGAACGTGATCGAACTACGGGTGCCGCCCTTGCGCGAACGCCGTGACGACATCGAATCCCTCGCCAGCCATGTGCTCAAACGCCTGGCCATCAGCACCGGTCAACCCGCCGCAAAACTCCACCCCCAAGCCCTCGAAGCGCTGAAAAGCTATCGCTTCCCCGGCAACGTGCGGGAACTGGAGAACGTGCTCGAACGGGCTCACACGTTGTGCGAAAACAAACAAATTGAAGCCAGCGACCTGCGACTGGCCGAAGGCAACTGCAACCCCGAAGGCGGTGTGCCGGACCTGACGCAGATCGACAACCTGGAAGACTACCTGGAAAACGTCGAACGCAACCTTATCCTCCAGGCCCTGGAAGAAACCCGCTGGAACCGCACGGCGGCGGCTCAGCGGTTGAATCTTTCATTCCGGTCGATGCGCTACAGGCTTAAGAAACTGGGGCTCGATTGAGTCTCAGATCCGTCCAGCCGGTGCATACGGCGCCGGATCAATGATCGGCTCACGCCCCAGCATCACATCCGCAAACAACTGACACGACGCCGGCGCCAGCACCAAGCCATTACGGTAATGCCCACAATTGAGCCAAAGCCCCTCGAACCCTGGCACCCGACCGATGTAGGGAATGCCTTCCGGCGAGCCCGGTCGCAACCCGGCCCAGTGCCCCACGACCTCGGCATCCGCCAGTGCAGGAATCAACTCCACCGCCGACGCCTTCAGGCTCTCCAGGGCAGATTCGGTCGGCGTCTTGTCGAAGCCTTGATGCTCCAGCGTACTACCGATCAGAATGTGCCCATCGCGCCGAGGAATCGCATAACGCCCCTTGGCCAGAACCATGCTCGACAGGAAATCCGCTGCGCATTTGTAGAGAATCATCTGCCCTTTCACCGGCTCGACCGGCAGGTCCAGGCCCAGGTTTTTAAGCAAATTACCGCTCCAGGCGCCCGCAGTCAGAACCACCTGATCGCCATGAATCGCTCCCACCGAGGTCTGCACCCCGACCACCGTAGCGCCTTCACGGATAAACCCGCTGACTTCACACTGCTCATGAATCGTCACGTTCGGCAGCGCCAGCAACGCAGCCTTGAGCGACTTCACCAGCCGCGGATTACGCACATTGGCCACATCGGCCATGTAGATCGCCCGGGAAAAACCGCTCCCCAACACCGGCACCGCGTTGTGAGCCGCCGAGATATCCACAGCCCGCAACGGACGGTTTTCCCGCTCGGCCCAAGCCAGCGCCTCGGCCTCGTCATCCAGGTCCAGCCAGTACAACCCAGTGGTATGCACCTCAGGATCGACACCGGTGGCTGCAAACAGTCGCTCACCCAACTGTGGATAAAAATCCTGGGACCAATGCGCCAACGCGGTGACCGCCGGGCTATAGCGCCACGGGTAGAGCGGCGAGACGATGCCGCCGCCGGCCCAGGACGACTCCTGACCGACGTTCGAACGATCCAGCAGCACAACACTTTGCACTTCGGACGCGAGATTGAACGCCGTCAGCAGGCCAATCACGCCGCCGCCGACAATCACCACTTGCTGTTGCCTGGTCATGTTCTGATCCAACCGTTAAATAGACAGAGGGCACAAAAGGCACCCGAAAAAGGAACTCAGCGCCCCCAGCAATCCTTGGTCGTGGCCGTCGCATTGACCATGCTTCTGACGCCAGTGTTGGTGATGGTGAAATCACCGCACTTGTCAGCCGCCATGGCCTTGCCGGCCTTGCGCACCGCCGTCAGCAGGAAGGTCTGATCGGTCAGGGTCGGGGTGATGGTGTAGAAGTCATTACCGGCGCTCAGGCCGGTGGCATTGGTGTAGACATTATTCTTCGAATAGTAGCGCTCAAGGATCTGCGCTTGTTCGGAGAGCAGGCCGGCGACTTCAGTGCGGCGGCCCTTATTCACATACTCGGTGAGGCTCGGGTAGCCAATGGTGATGACGATCCCGATGATCGCAATCACGATCATGATTTCGATCAGGGTAAAACCTCGGTTGGATCTGCGCATGCCTCAACTCTCACTTACTGTATTTGTCGCCACATGATGCGACGGCTGCCGCCGCTGCCGGGCTTTTCCACCAGGGAGCTGATATCACCGCTGGAGTCGTTCACAATCTTGCGGGACGCATTGTTGACGATCGCGTTCAACGTCGGAATACCACCGGTGAAAATCACCCCGCTGGAAATCGAATCCTTGATATCGACCAGCCCGTCGCCATTGCTGTCGAGCACCGCGTAATTGAGCATCTTACCGCTGAATGCATCCAGCTCGACCAGTTTGCCGGTACCGAAACTGGCGCAAGGGTCGGTGGTGTCCACGCTTGCCGTGGTGAACACAATCCGGCCGGCCACCAGACTGGCCTGATTGATCACCCGCTCACCGGTTAGCACGTTGTTGTAAACCAATGGCAGATACCAGCCCTTCTTTGCCGGATAGGACACCTCATTCTGGCTGGTGGTGATGAATTGTCCGCTGCTGCCCGAGAACACACCGGTCACCGCTTGGGCCTGCAAACTGGACGTTGTGATTTGCCCGGAGCCACCGTCCGAATCCCACACTGCATAGAACGCCTGGAGGTCTTTGTTAGTCTTGTCGGCCGTCTCGTTGAATTTACCGGTGCCGAAAAACACTTCCTTCCCTCCCAACGAATTGTCCGCCAGCAATGGTTGCGCGGTGATCGGCTGGGTGACGCCACCCGCGGTGGTAAACAGCGGTTTGCGGGAAAACGCCAGGTCCCACGATTCAGGAGCTGTAGCGCTCAAATCAAACTTCCACATCCGCCCCTTCAAGTCGCCGCCATAAGCGGCCTGCACCACATTCTGCGAATTGACACGAAGTTTTACCGATGACAAGCCGTTGGTAGTTTCGGCGCCGTCGATCACTATTTTCTTGATCAGCGAGCCGTCACGAATGTCGACCACGTACAACGCTGCCACCCCGGAGTTGCTGCCATAACCGTTGGAGATGAATGCCGCCCATCGACCGTCGGCCAAGCGTGCCACTTCTGGTCGTGCGTAGGCATAACCCAGATCATTGAAAACGTTCGCCGTATTTGCTGTGGACGGTGCGCTGATCTCCCACAACGCCTTCGTTACGTTACCGGCCGATGCGTCGAACAGTTGCAGCGCAT
>NZ_JBBWCB010000217.1:0-6041 GCF_039888995.1 Pseudomonas rossensis
GACAAACCCTTTGCTCAAGGCCTGGGCGGCGGTCATCGACTGGCCCGGGCGCAAGCCCAGCGCCCGGGCCGAAGCGTTGACCGCTTGCAACACCCGACGCTGGGCCGGGCCGGTCAGCAGCGCCAGCGGCTCATCGGGATCGGAGCGCTGACGCAGTACCGCGTCCAGCGCCAATTGCGGGAAGAGAATGCAGACCCAGCGCATGGCAACCTCAATGTCCCACGGGGAAGGCAATCGGCGCTGAACGCGCCAACCCGCCCCGGCACTTGAGCACGCGCAATTGCGCAGGCCTGGCATCGATGGCGATGCGCAGCGCCGCTGGCGAAGGGTTGATCGCCTCATTGATCGAGCGGTAGGCAAACGCCAGGGTCGAGCCGGTTTCCGCCGCCACCTGCAAGCGCCGCAACGCCCGGTCATCGGCCTTGTGCGGCCAGCACAGCACTGCGCCGCAACTGCCCGAACGCAGGCATTGTTCCGCTGCCCACAAGGCATCGCGCTCGCTGGCCTGGATGATCGACAACTGACGCAGATCGACCCCGGCGTTCTGCCAGGCCTGGGGATAGGGCACGTAAGGCGGCGCCACCAGCACGATGCGCTCGCCCGCGGCGGACAACCGCGCCAGCGCTGGCCACACCAGTTGCAATTCGCCAACACCCTGCCCGGCCAAAAGGATTTCGGTCAACGCCGCTTCCGGCCACCCCCCCGTAGGCAACGCCGCATCCAGCGCGGCATGCCCGGTGGGTTGCGGGCTGACAGCCGGTGGCGCAGGCCGGCCCTTCCAGACCTGGCCGCCATTGAACAGCGTATCCAGCGCAACGACGGCGCCCATCACCCTTGCCTCACCAGACCGCAGAACACCCCTTCGATGGCCAGGTCCTGATTGGCTTCGACGATGATCGGCTTGTAGGCCGGATTGCGTGGCAGCAATCGGACAATCTCACCGACTCGCTCGAAACGTTTGATGGTGACTTCCCCGTCGAGTCGCGCGACGACGATCTGGCCGTTGACCGCCTCGGGATTGCGGTGCACGCCGACCAGATCGCCGTCGAGAATGCCGTCCTCGATCATCGAGTCACCCTGGACCCGCAGCATGTAATCCGGCACCCGCGAGAAGATCGACGGGTCGAGCAGCAAGCGGCTGTGAACCTCGGCATCGGCACCGATCGGCGCACCCGCCGCCACCCGGCCGAGTACCGGAATGTCCAGCAACTCGGGCCGCGCCGGTTGCCCGAGCAAACGAATGCCCCGGGCCTGATGCGCATTGACCTCGATGAAACCGGCCTCGGTCAGCGCCAGCACATGCTTGCGCGCCACGCTACGGGAGGCGAAACCGAACGCCTCGCTGATTTCAGCGAGGCTCGGGGACTGGCCATGCTCGGCGATTCGATCGCGGATAAAGGTCAGGATGGCGGTGCGGCGGGGAGTTAAAGTCGTCATGGAGTACATTTGTACTCTTTTGGCAATTTCCTGGCAAGGACTTGTAGGAGCTCCTACAGGTTTCAGGTGAGTCCTGATAGGTAGGGCCATGGGTAAATGCCGCGTTCGTGGCCGTCGCTGAAGATGAGTTGAAGGCCATAGCCCTGGCCGTTCAGTTCGGTCACTCGAATGCGAGGATCGACTTTCACCGTCAGCCCTTGCAACCGAAACGCCCGGCATTGCGAGCACGGACATTGACGGCGCAACTCAGCGTGGTCCAGCAACTGCTCGCGACCATCCGGCCAGTTCAAGCGCAGCTGCTGTTTGCTATGGGAATTGCCAATCGCCACCGGGTTCATTGCAGCTGACTCAAGGCGATGCGCACGGCTTTGCGCACTTCCGGGTCGCCGTCGTCCTGCGCAGCCTGCAAAGGTGCGATGGCGCCCCGGTCGTTCAACTCTCCGAGGGCCAGGGCGGCCTCCTTGCGCAGGTTGCTGATGCGGTGGCCGAGGGTTTCGATCAACGCCTCAAGGGCCGGGACGTACCGCAAACGACCGAGGCTACGGGTGGCGCGCAGGCGGACTTGCCAATACGCGTCGCTCAAGGCTTCGACCAAGGCCGGGCCTGCGTCGACGTGACCGACCTTGCCCAGCGTGGTCGCGGCTTCTTCGCGCACTTGCCAGGCTGCGTCCTGCAAGGCGTGGCGCAGCGCCGGCAGCACGTCCGCGTCGGAGGCCAGGCCCAGGGCACCGGTAGCGGCGCGGCGGACTTCGGTGTCCGGGTCAGCGCTGGCCAATCTGGCCAAGTCTGGCAAGGCATCGAGTTGCTTGAGCCAGCCGAGTACGCCGACGGCTTCGCGGCGAACACTGGGGTCTTCGTCGGTCAATGCCCCTAAAGCGGCAGCGGCGGCATCGGGAAAGCGCAACTCACGCAAGGCCCGGAAAGCGGCGATGCGCACGTTGATGTCGGCATGCCCGGTCCACGGCAGAATCACCCTGCCCGCCGCCTCGGTCTTGAGCAGGCTAAGGCTTTGCGCGGCGGCCGTTTGCACCGTTTGAGAAGGATCGGTCAGCGCCTGGCACAGCGCTTCGACCACGGGTTCGTCCTCCCAGGCTTCGAGCAATCGTGCGGCTTCGGCGCGGACTTCTTCGGTCGGGTCTTGCGCAAGCCGATTGACCAGCCAAAGCAAACCGTCCGGCTCTTCAAGATCGGCCAGTTCAATCAGGGCAATTCTGCGCACGCCGGAATCTTCATCCGTCAGGCGCGGTTGCAGGGCGAGAATGTCGTCGTTATCGGTTACATCGAATAGAGAGGTCATAGGGCAATTCGCGGCAGTTTGGTTTCAAGGGGAAGTCCGAGAGGGTTCAGACGCGGTAACTGCCGACAGTCTTCGTGACGCAGCAGTTCGAGGCAATGACGCTTCAAGCGGGAGAACTCATGGCTTGTCACCAGTTCGGTGGTGCGTGGGCGGGGGAAATCGAGACGCAGGTCTTCGATGATCCGGCCCGGGCGCGAACTCATGACCAGCAGCCGATCGGCGAGGAACAGCGCTTCATCGATGTCATGGGTGACGAACACCACGGTGGTGCGAATTCGCGTCCAGATGTCCAGCAGCAGCTCCTGCATGTTCAATCGGGTCAACGCATCGAGGGCGCCGAAGGGTTCGTCCATCAGCAACAGACGCGGGCGGTTGATCAGCACCCGGGCGATTTCTACCCGTTGCTGCATGCCGCCGGAGAGTTGGTCAGGCCAGCGCTCGGCAAACCCTTCGAGGCCCACCAGGGCAAGGATTTCGTCGGCAGCCTGGTGGCGTTCGGCTTTGCCGATGCCGCGCATTTTCAAGCCAAAAGCGACGTTGTCGCGCACGGTGCGCCAAGGGAACAGCGTGTGGTGCTGGAACACCATGCCGCGCTGCGGGGACGGGCCCGAGACCGGCGCACCGTCGACTTTCAGGGTGCCGGTTCGCGGTTGCAGATGACCGGCCAGCGCACCGAGCAGGGTCGATTTGCCGCAACCGGACGGCCCGAGAATGCACACGAATTGCCCCGGCTCGATCTGGCAATCCAGACCTTGCACGGCTTCGAAGGCTTGCTTGTCCTCGCCGAGGACGATGGACAGTTGGCGGATGTCGATCCGCCCTTCAGGGGTTTGCATCACGCTCATCAGGCTTTTCCTCGTGGTCGGTGCCAGGGCGTGAACAGCCCGCCCAGACGTTTGATCAGCAGGCTGCTGCCCATCCCCAGTACGCCGATCAGCAACATGCCGACCACGATGTCGGCGTAGTTCTGGACGGTGTAGGACTCCCAGGTGTAATAGCCGATGCCGTACTGGCCGGAGATCATTTCGGCGGTCACCAGGCAGAACCATGAGGTGCCCATGCCGATCGCCAGGCCGGTGATGATGCTCGGCGCAGCGCCTGGCAGGATCACCTCCAGCAGAATCGCCCGGCGCCCTGCCCCGAGGCTTTTCGCCGAAGCAATCAGCCGTGGGTCGACGCCTTCGACGCCATGCACGGTGTTGAGCAGAATCGGGAACAGCGCGCCGGTAAAGGTGATGAAAACCATCGACAGCTCTGAGGATGGGAACATTAGGATCGCCAGCGGAATCCAGGCCACGGCGGGGATCGGGCGCAGGACTTCCAGCGGTGGTAGCAGCAGGTCTTCAGCCCATTTCGAGCGACCGATGGCCAAGCCCAAAGCGATGCCGATGATCAGCGCCGCGAGGTAACCGGCGAAGACTCGGCTGAGGCTGCTGCCGAGGTGTTGCGCGAGCTTGCCGGAGTCGCCGAGGCCGAGGGCAGCTTCGACGACCGCCAGTGGCGTCGGGACGTTGGCGAAGGTGACAAGGCCAAGGTTCCAGTGGTGGCTGGCGGCGAGTTGCCAGAATACAAGGCAGAGCAGCAGTGAAGCGGCTCGGGGAGTCCAGCGTGAAAATGATCGAGACACAATACTACCTCTCAACCCTGGACCCTGTGGGAGCGAGCTTGCTCGCGATTGGGGCGGGTCAGTCAACTTTGATGCCGACTGGTCTGGCCCCATCGTCGGAACGCCGCCCGGAGCAAGCTCGCTCCCACAGGGGATTTGTGGTGCTTTGGCGGTTAGCGAACGGCGACGGCTTGGGTGGTAGCGTCGGTGAAGTCGAAAACTTTTCCGCCCTGTGCCGTGGCGAATTGTTGGGCCTGGCCTTTGAGCAGAAACGCGCTGAGGCGCCCTTTCGCATCACTGGCAAACCACGCCTGATCCGCCAGCAACTTGATCCCGCTGTCACTCGCCTGGGCATATACCCCGCGGATGTTTTTGCCTTCCTGCTTCAGGCTGGCCAACGCGGTGAACGCCGACTCTGTCGAGGCGTACTGCCGAACCTTCGGCTCGCCACGCACCCAGATCTCCGCCACATGGCTGAAATCGGTGATGGCTTTACCGCTCGACGCATCCACCGCTTTGAGCGGCGTCTGTCCGTAGTTAGCCAGTTGCGCGGTGTAATCCAGGTTCGAGGCCTTGAATGCAGCGCGGATGTATTGGTCGTCGATGAAGGTGTTGAGGTCCAACCCGCGATCAGCCTTCTTCAACAGCTTGAGAGTATCGATGGCGGTCCCGACGGCCTGACGGTATTCCGGCTTCCAGCTCAGGTCGCGGGTTTGCACGCCCAACGGACCGTGGAACAGGTAATTGACCTCGGCATCGACGCCAGTGACCTTGGCGATCAACTCGCTGTATTTCTCCGGCTCAGCTGCCAGCAACTGGTTGGCTTCAATGCTCGCCCGCAGATAAGCCACGACGATTTCCGGGTACTTCTTCGCATAGGCCTGATCCACCAGCGCACCGTGGAAGGTCGGCGCATTGGCCTGGGCGCCGTCGTAAATCTTGCGAGCGAAACCACGGCTGGGGAACAGTTCGGCGAACGGCACGAAGTCGGCGTGGGCGTCGATCTTCCCGGCCTGCAACGCAGAGCCGGCGACTTGCGGCGGCTGGGCGATGATGTTCACGTCTTTCAGCGGGTCCCAGCCTTGGGCAGCCACGGCCCGCAGCAACATGCCGTGCGCCGTCGAGGCGAACGGCACGGAAATGGTCTTGCCCTTGAGCTCCGCCAGCGACTGCACGCTCGATGCGCTAGGCACCACGATGCCGTTGCCACTGCCCTTGATGCTGCCCGACAGCACGCTGATAAACAGGCTGTGCTTGCCGGCCGTTTCAAATGCCACACTGTTGAACGAACCGGGGAAATCCGCCATGGCGCCGAAGTCGAGTTTGCCGGCGACCATCTCGTTGGTCAGGGGCGCGCCGCTGGTGAAGTTCTTCCACTCCACCTCGTACTTGGCGTCTTTGTAGGGGCCGTTGTGGGGCAGGTATTTGTCCAGCAGGCCCAACTCGCGAATCAACAGACCGCCGGCGGCGCAGTTGATCGTGGTGTCCTGGGTGCCGATGGCAATGCGGATGGTTTCGGCCGACGCCGACAAGGTGAATGAAGCCAGTACCAGACCGGCAAACGCTGCACGCAGCAATATTGGCAAAGACATAGGTAAATCCCCTCGAATCATTTTTAGGATATTCGTCTCCGCCACGATCACGGCGCGGTGGGAAACGAGGGGTGTTTTGAAGCAAGCGTCCGGGGGTTACCGGATGGCT
>NZ_JBBWCB010000218.1:0-6021 GCF_039888995.1 Pseudomonas rossensis
CTCCACCGCCGAACCCGCCGCTCGAACCGCCTCGACCACCGCCGCCGCTGGGCAGTATCCCGAGCATCTGGCAGACAAACATCGTCAGGATGAACAGCATCACCAGAAACACGAAGATCCCCGGATGCCGTGAGACGAAGTCGCTTTCCTGATTGCCGCCGGAGTCATACACCGTGGACGGTTCATCCAGCGGATTGCCACCCAACACCACGAGCATCGCCGCGACCCCGTCGCTGATACCCTTGCTGAAGTTGCCGGTCTTGAACGCCGGGGTGACCACCTGATTGATGATCACCGAACTCTGCGCATCGGTCAGCCGATCTTCCAGGCCATAACCGACTTCAATCCGCAGCTTGCGATCGTCACGCGCAACGATCAACAACGCGCCAGTGTTCTTGTCCTTCTGGCCGATGCCCCAGTAGCGCCCCAGTTGATAACCGAAGTCCGCAATGTCGGTGCCCTGTAAATCCGGCAACGTGACCACCACCAGCTGCTCGCCGGTGGATTTTTCATGGGCCTGAAGCTGTTGCGTCAGCTGCTCACGCACCGCAGGTTCGATCATCTGGGCGTTATCGACCACCCGCCCGGTCAGTTCCGGAAACTTCAACTCGGCCTGGGCCGTCAGGGCAAACACCCACAGCAACAGCACCAGGCCAACTTTCAACACGCGCATTGGCAACCTCATCCGTGGTGACGCTACAAACCCATCTCGATACTTACTTGAACTTCACTTCTGGCGCTTTTTGCGCATCGGGGCTGGTGGCCTCGAAGGTTTCGCGGATCGGCAAATCGCTGTACATCACGGTGTGCCACAGGCGACCGGGGAAGGTACGCAGTTCCGTGTTGTATTTCTGCACGGCGAGGATGAAGTCCCGACGCGCCACGGCGATGCGGTTCTCGGTGCCTTCAAGTTGCGATTGCAACGCCAGGAAGTTCTGGTTGGCCTTGAGGTCCGGGTAACGCTCGGACACCACCATCAAACGGCTCAAGGCACCGGTCAGCTGATCCTGGGCCTGCTGGAACTGCTTGAGCTTTTCTGGATTGTCCAGCGTGCTGGCGTCCACCTGAATGGACGTGGCCTTGGCCCGGGCTTCGATCACCGCAGTCAGGGTTTCCTGCTCATGCTGGGCGTAGCCCTTGACGGTTTCCACCAGGTTGGGAATCAGGTCGGCGCGGCGCTGGTACTGGTTCTGCACCTGGCCCCAGGCGGCCTTGGCCTGTTCGTCGAGGGTCGGGATCGTGTTGATCCCGCAGCCGGCCAGCAGTGTGGTCAGCAACATCAAGGCTGCAACCTGCAGGCTCGACCGATAGTGGTGTCGTACATTCATCTGGTTGATGCTCCCTTGCACATTCCGTTGAAAAACAACCTTTGAACTTTGAACCCGGCTCTTGGGGCATAATCTGCCGCCGCCACTGGATTGCATCGAGCCAATGGGCTAAAAGATGCCCCAGCGCAAAAAACACTGCCGAAGTGTGCTGCATTTACCTGAACAACAATAGTCGCTCCCTAAATTTTGGCTGACCGGCGCGTATTCACTGCCGTTTAGGCTTTTGAGAAAACTATTCATGAAGAAGCTGTGTTTGCTGGGCCTGTTCGTCAGCCTGGCCAGTCATAACGTATTGGCCGCCACGACCCCCGCACCTCTGGAAAACAAGGACGCTTTCATCAGCAATCTGATGAAGCAGATGACCCTCGATGAAAAGATCGGCCAGTTGCGCCTGATCAGCATCGGCCCTGAAATGCCTCGGGAGACGATCCGCCAGGAAATCGCAGCCGGCAACATCGGTGGCACGTTCAACTCGATCACCCGCCCGGAAAACCGTCCAATGCAGGACGCGGCCATGCGCAGCCGGTTGAAGATCCCGATGTTCTTCGCCTATGACGTGATCCACGGCCACCGCACCATTTTCCCGATCCCGATAGCCTTGGCCTCAAGCTGGGACATGGACGCCATCGGCCTGTCCGGGCGCATCGCTGCCAAGGAAGCCGCGGCGGACAGCCTCGACATCACCTTCGCGCCGATGGTCGACATCTCTCGCGACCCGCGCTGGGGTCGAACTTCCGAAGGCTTCGGCGAAGACACGTATCTGGTTTCGCGCATCGCCGGCGTGATGGTCAAAGCCTTCCAGGGCACGGGCGCGAACGCGGCCGACAGCATCATGGCCAGCGTCAAGCACTTTGCCCTGTACGGCGCGGTCGAGGGCGGTCGCGACTACAACGTCGTCGACATGAGCCCGGTCAAGATGTTCCAGGACTACCTGCCACCGTACCGTGCGGCTATCGACGCCGGTGCTGGCGGGGTGATGGTCGCGCTGAACTCGATCAACGGCGTGCCGGCTACCGCCAACACCTGGCTGATGAACGATCTGTTGCGCAAGCAATGGGGCTTCAAAGGCCTGGCCGTCAGCGACCACGGGGCGATTTTCGAGCTGATCAAACACGGCGTTGCCCGTGACGGTCGCGAAGCCGCGAAGCTGGCGATCAAGGCTGGCATCGACATGAGCATGAACGACACCCTTTACGGCAAAGAGCTGCCGGGGCTGTTGAAGGCGGGTGAGATCCAGCAAAGCGACATCGACAACGCCGTGCGTGAAGTGCTCGCCGCCAAGTACGACATGGGCCTGTTCAAGGACCCGTACCTGCGCATCGGCAAGGCTGAGGATGATCCGGCCGACACTTACGCCGAAAGCCGTCTGCACCGCACCGAGGCCCGTGACGTCGCGCGCCGCAGCATGGTGTTGCTGAAGAACCAGGGCGAAACCCTGCCGCTGAAGAAAACCGCGAAAATCGCCCTGGTCGGCCCGCTGGCCAAGGCACCGATCGACATGATGGGCAGCTGGGCCGCCGCTGGTAAACCCGAGCAATCGGTGACTCTGTTTGATGGCATGACCAACGCACTGGGCGCGCAATCGACGCTGATCTACGCCCGTGGCGCCAACATCACCAGTGACAAGAAGGTGCTGGATTACCTGAACTTCCTCAACTTCGACGCACCGGAAGTGGTGGACGATCCGCGTTCGGCTCAAGAGCTGATCGACGAAGCCGTGAAAGCCGCAAAGGATGCTGATGTGGTGGTGGCAGCGGTGGGCGAGTCCCGTGGCATGTCCCACGAATCGTCGAGCCGCACCGACCTGAACATTCCGGCCAACCAGCGCGATTTGATCAAGGCCCTGAAGGCCACCGGCAAACCGCTGGTGCTGGTGTTGATGAACGGCCGTCCGCTGTCGATTCTCGAAGAGAAGGATCAGGCGGACGCGATTCTGGAAACCTGGTTCAGCGGCACCGAAGGCGGCAACGCCATCGCCGACGTACTGTTCGGCGACTACAACCCGTCGGGCAAATTGCCGATCACCTTCCCGCGTTCGGTAGGCCAGATTCCGACCTACTACAACCACCTGAGCATTGGCCGGCCGTTCACGCCGGGCAAACCGGGCAACTACACCTCGCAGTATTTCGATGACACCACAGGCCCCCTGTTCCCATTCGGTTTCGGCCTGAGCTACACCGATTTCAGCCTGAGCGACATGGCGCTGTCGTCGACCACGCTGAACAAAACCGGCAAGCTCGACGCCAGCGTCATGGTGAAAAACACCGGCAAGCGTGACGGCGAAACCGTGGTGCAGTTGTACATCCAGGACGTGACCGGCTCGATGATCCGCCCGATCAAGGAACTGAAGAACTTCCAGAAAGTCATGCTCAAGGCCGGCGAACAGAAAGTCGTGCGCTTTACCATCACCGAGGATGACTTGAAGTTCTTCAACGCCCAGCTCAAGTACGCGGCAGAACCGGGCAAGTTCAACGTGGAGATCGGCCTGGATTCCCAGGACGTGACGCAGCAGAGCTTTGAACTGCTGTAACCCTTAAAGCAAAAGATCGCAGCCTGCGGCAGCTCCTACAAGATGTACATCATCCCAATGTAGGAGCTGCCGCAGGCTGCGATCTTTTGATCTTGCCCTACCCGCGTCGATCCAGCAGATTCACCACCAGCCGATCCACCCATCCCCAAATCCTTTGCTTCACTCGCCGCCACAGCGGCCGGCGTTGCCATGCTTCCAGGCTGACTTCCTGGCTCTGCGCAAAGTCCTTCTCGAAACTTGCCGCCACCGCACGCGTCAGTCCAGGGTCCAGCGCTTCAAGGTTGGCTTCCAGGTTGAAGCGCAAATTCCAGTGATCGAAATTGCACGAGCCGATGCTCACCCAGTCGTCGATCAAGACCATTTTCAAATGCAGGAAACACGGCTGGTATTCGAAGATCTTCACCCCGGTCTTGAGCAATCGCGGGTAGTAGCGATGCCCGGCGTAGCGCACCGACGGGTGATCGGTGCGTGGCCCGGTCAGCAGCAGACGCACGTCAACACCGCGGCCCGCTGCCCGACGCAGTGAGCGGCGGACTTTCCAGGTCGGCAGGAAATACGGCGTCGCCAGCCAGATCCGCTGCTGGCCGCTGTTCAACGCGCGAGTCAACGACTGCAGGATGTCCCGGTGCTGGCGGGCGTCGGCATAGGCGACCCGGCCCATGCCCTCGCCCATGGACGGCACGCGTGGCAGACGCGGCAAGCCGAAATGCGAAGCCGGTTTCCAGGCGCGCCGATGCCGGTTGGCGATCCATTGGCGGTCGAACAGCAACTGCCAGTCGGTGACCAAGGGACCGCTGATTTCCACCATCACTTCGTGCCATTCGCTGGTGTCTTCGCCCGGCGTCCAGAATTCATCGGTCACCCCGGTGCCGCCCACCACGGCCATGCTCTGATCGACCAGCAACAGCTTGCGGTGATCGCGGTAGAAGTTGCCCACCCAACGCCGCCAGCTCAGGCGATTGTAAAAACGCAGCTCCACGCCCGCCGCCATCAATCGCTGGCGCAAGGTCAGGGTGAACGCGAGGCTGCCGTAATCATCGAACAGGCAGCGCACGCGCACCCCACGTTCGGCAGCCTGGACCAACGCCTGAACCATCGCTTCGGCACAGGCACCCGCCTCCACCAGGTACAACTCCAGCTCGACCTGCTCTTCGGCGCGGGCAATCGCGACCAACATCCGTGGAAAAAACTGCGGACCGTCAATCAGCAGTTCAAAACGGTTGCCTTCACGCCAGGGGAATATCGCGCCGGCCATGTCAGCGCGCCGTGAAAATCAGTACCGCACCCACCGGCACCGACAGACTGATGGCCGACAAACCGGCGATCTTGCGCAAACTTTCCAGGCCGGGGGCCAGGTCGAAATCCGCGGCATTGATGATCAGCGGTTCGAGGGTCACCACCTGGAAGCGTCGGTCATCGAGACGAGTCGCCAGCAGTTCGGCATTGTATTCATGTTGTTTGCCATGGAGGTTGACCGTCAGCGGCAAACGCAATTCAAGTTGCGCGCCGGGCGCCAGATCGTTGATCGGGCGTAGATCAATCTGCGCGGTGATCAGTGCTTCGGGGAAAGTCTGGATTTCAAACAGGTCCTTGCGCATGCGTTCATCGCGCAGCGGGATGCCACTGTTGACCGAGTCCATCTCGACTTCCACCTCGGCCAGGCCTTTGGGATCGACCTTGCCGTGCAGCACCAGAAAGCGTTGCACTTCGGAAATGTTGGCGTTTTTGGTGCTGATGAATGACAGCCGCGAGGACTCGCCATCCAGATACCAATCGGCATGCGCCGACAGGGTGGCACCGGCCAGCAGCAGGAAAGCGAGGGTTTTGCAGAGGAAGCGGTTGAACATAGAGACTCGTGGGGCAGATAAACCTGCACGAACCTTAACCGCCCGTGAGCCAATTGCAAACTTGTGTAGCAGCTGCCGAAGGCTGCGTTCGGTTCGGGCCGCGTTCGGACGAAGCAGTCGCCAATCCAGCCACCTCGGTCTCCCTGTAAAACCGCAGCGCCTGATTTCACGACTGCTTCGTCCGAACGCGGCCCGAACCGAACGCAGGCTTCGCCAGCTGCTATGTATGGACTCGCCCCCACTGTCTACCCGCTTTTGAAAAACCGCCGCCCCGTTGCATCTATGTATCAGGCCTATTCGAGGAAGCCGTCTTCGG
>NZ_JBBWCB010000219.1:0-5975 GCF_039888995.1 Pseudomonas rossensis
CGCCCAGTCGCCGTCGGCCAACGGCCGCGCCAGGTGGTCAAGGACGAACTGAATCGCCACCGCCGGCGGCAGCGGGGCATCGCCGAGCGCCTGGCCAAAACGCAGCTGCAGCCAGGCCGACCAGTAGGCGAGGGCACTGCGATAACTGCGCACGGTATTGGCCGCGATACCGGCGGCAATAAAGGCCGCCGCGGCTTCCTGGGTGTGGTGTGCCAAGGCCTGCGGGTCGAGGGGCGTTGCGTCGACCAGCGCTAACTGATCGGTAGTATTGAGTATGTTCATCGGACTGAAACTTCCGTCTTCGGAAATAACGTCGGATAACATTAAATTATCAGACCTAATATGGCGGGAGGTAGGCCATGGCGGTAGGGTACCGGAAACCGAGGTATTCGCCGCCGCCGACGCGGTGCTGGCCCGCGGCGAACGGCCGACGGCCGACGGTCGAGCGCGTTCGCCTAGAGTTGGGCCGCGGCAGTCCGGCGCGTCTGAGCAGCTTACTGGAAACCTGGTGTGCGCGCCTGGCCCAGCCACGACTGCCGGCGGAAGTCCCGCAGGCCTTTTCCTACGTTTGGCAGACGGCGATTACGGCGCTGGTGAAATTACGGTCGCGGTTATTGACCTCCTTGAACTTGCTGCCGTCGATGGAGACTGGTTTTCTTCGAATAATCCCAGCTGCTGATATAGAACGACGAACTGTCGGCAGACACCGGAATTGGCTTTACCACTATTTTCTCTGAAGTTCGCGATGGTCTTGTAGTCAGGCATCAACCGCCGGTCAGCCACATCTAGATTTCAATGGACTGATCACTGAATGAGAGTCTCGTTTCCCGCTCCAAATATTGCGCTGCAGGGTTCCACTGAATTCTGTAAGTGATTGAAATCATGACCTTCGGGTCCTTTTTTCGTTCCGGCGGGAACCACTGAAATCCAGCAGTATCCGGTGCGTTTAAGTCCAAGATTAAGTCCAGGATTCTGACGCGTACTGAATCGGTTTATTGCTGGAGCAGATTGTGTAGCGAGATGAGCATCTGGTCCTGACTCTGTTCAGGAGTTCGCGATGGCACTCTCAGAAATGACAGTTCGGCACGCCCGAATCACCGATAATGACTACACCCTCGGTGACAGCGATGGTCTCACACTCAATGTTACGGCCAGCGGCGGAAAAGTCTGGCTTTTCCGTTACTACTGGACGGGCAAGCAGAAGCGCATGTCCTTGGATTGTTATCCGCAAATCACCCTCAAAGAAGCGCGCACCTGGCGTGACGAGGCACGCGCCTTTGTTGCTCAAGCCATCAATCCTTATGAGCACCGTAAACAGCAGCGCCGTGCTGTTCGTTTTGCGACAGAGCATACCTTCGAGGCCGTGTTCAATCAGTGGGTGGAATTCCGCAGGCTGAGTCTGAAGGAGGGCCGCCAAAGCACGCTCTCGCAAATCTTAAGAATTTTCAATAAAGACGTCCTGCCCACACTGGGTGGGCGGTCTATCTACGATATCAATCGTCACGATCTGCTGGATTTGCTGAGCAGGATCGAACAGCGCAAGGCCTTAACGAAAGCCGAAAAATGTCGGACCTGGTTCAACCAATTGTTCCGCCATGCGCTGGTGAAGATCGAGGGGCTGGAACATAACCCTGCTTCAGACCTTGATGTGGTCGCACTTCCCAAACCTCCGGTATCACACAATCCGTCTTCGTATGGACGAGCTGCCTGCGTTGATGACTGCTCTCCGAAACTACGGTGGCGCGAAGCAAACACGCCTTGGTCTTCGATTGTTGTTGCTGACCGGTGTCCGCACGGGGGAACTACGCTTGGCGACACCCGACCAGTTCGATCTGGAGCAGCGGTTATGGATCATGCCGGTAGAAGTGGTGAAGCAACTCCAGTTAGCGATGCGGAAGCCAGGGAAGCAGATCTCAAACATACCGCCTTACATCGTGCCGCTGTCGGTTCAGGCGCTGGAGATTGTGCGTCACTTGCTGGGCCAGGTTGTCCCCGCGCAACGCTACTTGTTTGCGGATCGACGCGACCTGAGCAAGCGCATCAGCGAGAACACTCTGAATGGCGCGTTACGTCGAATGGGGTATGCCGATCAACTCACCGGTCATGGCATGAGGGCGAGGATCTCGACGGCGCTGAACGAGATCGGATACCCGAAGGTGTGGGTGGATACCCAGCTTTCTCATGCTGATCCGGATAAGGTGAGTGCGGCTTACAATCATGCAGAGTACGTAGAGCAACGCCGGACCATAATGCAGGATTGGGCGAACCGTTTGGACCTTTGGGGGCAGGGTCAGCTGAAAGCTGCAAATTCTCCGCTTACTGTGCGATTGGAGGGGGCCGCATCGCTGCCCTCGCTGGAAAACGCAAACACAAACTCCGTTCTGTACAACGGTAGCTTTCCAGCGAGGACCGTCCTGGCGCCCAAAATGTTCGTCAGCAATGAACCGGCCCTTATCGCGCCCCACCAGTCGCCTGTCGTACCCGTTCCAATCCAGACTGAAAAACTGCAAAAACCTCAGATGTCTGTCATCCAGCGCGAGCGCGCTGAGATGCTCGCCACTTATGAGACCTCGAGCAATTTACCGTTGCTGGTTTTCGCCAAATTGGCAGGCAAATCCCGCGATCAGGTCAATCGCGATATCAAACCCCGCCGCCTGCTGTCCCTGAGCCTGGGTAATCGTGGTCAGCGCATTCCTGATTGGCAGCTTGATCCATTGCGGCACAAATTGGTTCTCGCGGTGTTAATGCGCTCTCCAGATGTGGATGCATGGAGGTTTTATCGCGCTCTTTGTAAACCTCATGAACGACTAAAAGGTCGTTCGCCAATCGATGTGCTCACTCTGGAAAATTTCGACGTGACTGCGCGAATCGTTTGCACTGCTCTGGGCTCAAGCTGAAGTGCTGTTTTCGTGCAGCGATAACGGATGTCGCTGCTTGCTTCGGGGTATCTATCGCGGGCTGTTTCCCAGGTCGCTGAAATGTCAAAGACGGTCGGCACGAGGCCTCTATTGCGAAGGAGGAAACGATTTGCACTATTCTGCCCCCGGTCTGCTTACGTCTGTCAGTATATTCGGCATCGGCGAAGGACATCTGTTTCGTCTTGTCAAAAATACTTGAGCGACTAATGGAACCGATTAGCCGATCAGGGCCACCTAAAAGATGACGAGGCATTAATACCTATCCCTCGCATCCCTCGCATTGGAGTTCTGAATATGTTTCCTCTTATTGCTGCTGTCTTACCGCAAGTGGCTCAAGGCGTACTGGGTGCCGTGGCGGACGCTGTGAAGGGCCACGAAGAAAAACCCAAACTGGAAGATCAACAGATCGCCGGGACTCGCCCTGAGGAAGCAGTCACTGATCCAGATGATTCAGATAAAAAAAACATAACGTACTGATTTTATATTCATCGACCTTGGGATACCCATTTGCGATCCAAGATAATCCTTTTGCAAACAGAGCAATTGTAAATCGTGAGGCAAGGTGCAAGTTCATTTATTGATGAGGTTGCCTCAGTCGGTTCTTTAACCATCCCGGAGACTAAGGGAAGGAACCAAAAGACTCGACGGCACCACCTATGATCACCGCGCATTAGCGCGGGTAACTAGAAGGAAGAAAACATGAGTAACGCGATCAGTGGTTTTATAGGCGGTGTGATAAACGGTGTGGGCAGCTTGGCCTCAGGCGGAAAAACAGTCGAGAATCAAGTTAAAAACCAACAGCAAATTTACGGCGCTTCAGGAGAAAGCGAGTCATTGGAAGCACAGCGTAAAATGAACAAGGATCAGGACCATCTCAGTGCGGAAATGACCAATCTACAGAACGAAGCTAACAGCACTAAAAAGATTGCTGATACTGCAATGATGATTCAACAAGGTCGTGAACAATCGTGGGGGAAAGCAATGTCCAGTGCCGCCAAAACAGTAGATGGAATCAACTTCTAATGCGTGGCTTCCCTGCTGATAACCCAGACAGGGAAGCCCTCTTGTTTTATCGAGTGTTACCAAAGTTAAAACGCGCTAAGTATGACCTCCTCGTGCTTTCCTATCATTGGAATTCTTATGGCCATTTCTTCTGTAGACACCTCTGGCCCCCAGGCGCCGGACTTGAGTATCGATCAGGGGTTGGTCAGAAACCCCTCTCAATCAGATGTCGACTTGTTTGATTCTGCCATGCGATCAGACACCTCGCCATCCACCGGTCACCTCAGTGAATTGGTGGCCGGTGCACTGTCCGGACGACTGGACTCGACGAATAACCTCTCACAGCAAACCTTGCGCTCGCTAAAAAAAGCCTCTGCTTCAGGTGATCCGATGGACATTGCCAAAGTCGGCCGGGAACTGTCGACTTTTTCACATGAAATGGCCTTGGCCACCAAGGTGATCAGCAAAGGTACCCAGGCAATCGATAAACTGACGAATATGCAGTAGGCGCTTTCTTGAAAACTCCAGCAGCTGTTTTTTTGCTGTGCGCGCTGCTGCTCAGCGGGTGCGGCAATAATACCGATTTGTTCGGCGGGTTGTCCGAAACGGATGCTAACGACGTCGTAGCCAAACTCAACGATCAACATATAGCCGCGCGCAAACGTACGGAAAAGAAAGGCGTCGCGATTGTGGTGTCGGCCGATGATGTTAACCGTGCCGTTCGAATTCTGGACGCCGCCGGGCTCCCAAAAAAATCGCGAACCAGTCTGGGTGAAATTTTCAAAAAAGAAGGGGTGATTTCCACGCCACTTGAAGAGCGTGCTCGATACATCTATGCACTTTCCCAAGAGCTTGAGGCAACGCTCTCGCAGATTGACGGGGTGGTGGTCGCTCGCGTCCATGTTGTGCTGCCGGAGCGCATCGCTCCCGGCGAACGCGTGCAACCGGCATCGGCGGCAGTGTTTATAAAGCACACTGCTGCGCTGGATCCAGACAGTGTGCAGGGGCGGATTTTGCAACTGGTCGCCAGCAGCCTGCCCGGCATGGCAGGAGAGTCACGCGACTTGAAAAAGGCGACGATTGTGTTCGTGCCCGCCACAGAGTTTCAGGAAAGTACACGACTCGTTCAATTGGGTCCTTTTCTGGTGGACAGCGAGAAAGCCGGATTCTGGAAAGGCGTTACCGCAGTCGCCGGTATTCTGCTGCTGACGCTGATCGCAGGCCTGGCGCTGAGCTTGCAAGCCGAATGGCGTAGAAGGTTGCTGCAATGGATCCAGAGGGTGATTTACCTACTCAAGGGTAGCCGAAGACGCAGTGACGCAACATTACCGGCGCGGACATGACCGAGGCATGGGTTGAGTGGTGGTGCTGCTCCTGGCGCTGGGCTCATCCTGAGTGGCAGGCACAATTGTCCACCGTCGCAGGGCTCGGTGCGGGTAATTGGGGCGCCATCGCGCACAGTCGCCACGCCGACTTGCTGCGCAGCATTGCAATTGATCCCAGTCAGCCGCCAGCGATTTGCGAAGATCTGATGCGTTGGCTGGCGTTGAGCCCACTGCAAAAAGACACCGCTCTGTCGCTGGCGGGGCGCGTTTGCTTTTCATCCCGACACTCGGCGCCACTGTCCAATGAATCACACGATTTATGGTGCCAACGATTCGCCAAAGCTTTACGTCCTGGCTTATGGCTTGATCCTGGCGTCGAAGACGAACGTCTGTTGCTGGGGGCTTGGCTGGGTGAGGTCTGCTGGTCCAGGCTGCGGTTGACCTGGGCGCCTGGCGAGGTCGGAGAGCCGCTTGCTCATCTGCCCTCCAGCAAACTCCAAACCCTCTGGCAAGCCGTGCTCTGGCGAGTGACCACTCCATCATCAACCGGAAACTAAATCATGCTGGTCAAGCGCCGAATTTTACTGAGTCCGATCACCGTTTGTGCTGAAACGGTATTGCGTCGCGAGGACTTGGCCGACACGTTACTGGCCCGCGACTTGCTCGAGGCGGCGCGGGTAGAGATCAATCGCCTGTTGGCTCAGGCTCAGGTCGACGCACAGAGCCTGAA
>NZ_JBBWCB010000220.1:0-5966 GCF_039888995.1 Pseudomonas rossensis
CTGCTTTTGGCCGAAAGCAGCTGTTCGCGACCGACCGCTCCGACCCAGAGCGCTCATCCCTGGCCAACCGATCTGACAGATTGCACGGGTGCTGAAACTGCTCCAGCGTTTTTTTGTTGAGCTGCGGCAGGTCTCGTACCACGATTCTACAAACTGTCTTCTTTGTTGATAGATGACTGAAGAAACTCTGCTATCAGCGACGTAATCTGCTGTTGAATCACCCTGCGCGGGCGAGCGCTGTCGCCATCCCGGCAAATGATGCCATCGCCTGGTACTTCTTCTTCGAGCAATACCTCCGCGCCAGGTTTGCACAACGACAAGAAACTGAAATGGCTTGCGTCGCGGATTTCGACGTAACGGCTTGACGCCGGAGGCAGGCGTTTGGCCAGGTTGGCAGACTCCAACTCAGCGGGAAGCTCGCGCGACGGTACGCCGGCAGCGATCACCAGCGCTGGTACCGGTAGCGCGGCCAGGCTTTCATCGGTCATGCCCCGTGAAAGGCCCAGGTCCAAGGTAACCACAGCAGTGACGCGTTTATCGCGCAAATCGGCGGCCAACGCGGCCTTTGATTCTGAGGTGCTTGCGGGGTTTATCTTTCCATAGACGGTGCAACTTGTTAACTGCGGGTGGGCTTTGCAGTCATGGGCGAAGCGGTCTGGATCGAAACGAGCACCGGCGATCTCCAGGGCGGTCCAGCCGCCGAGTGAATGGCCCACTACTGCAATTCGGCCATTGGCGACCAAGCCGAATTTTTCAGGTTGAGTCGTGACCCTATCAATGGCTCGGCGCAAATCAACGGGCCGCTGCCATAACTGCGCCGCTGCTTGAGGGCTACGGTCATGAGTGGTGGTGCCAGGGTGATTGATTGCGGCGACGATGTAACCCCTATGGGCCAGAGCACTGGCAAGCCAGATCTGGTTGCTCCAGTTACCTCTGTACCCGTGGGAGAGCACCAACAATGGATGCTTGCCAGCAGCGGGCGGCGCGTCACGAACGGCAGAAGCCCCGACAAACACCGCATCATCGCCAATCATTTGCGTGGCTGCGGTAGTTGCACTGGGGTACCAGACGACCATCTCCAGTGCGCGGTCATTGTGCGCGTCCGCCAGTGTGGAAGAGTGGAAGCCGACAGGGTTCTCGTCAGCGAGTGCGATAGTAGTCAACCAGCTCAACAACAGGGCGCCAAAAGCTATTTTCAATGTCGTTTCTTCCTTGATTAGACAAGCGCATAGCAACCTGAACCCGCCGTTAGGCGCATCCACCTGCGTAGGGAGTGAAAGCTAATGTGGCTGCATATAAGCACGGACATTAAAGCCCACATTCGAACCGCCGAGCATAATTTTCATCGTTAACTCTGTCCTCCAAGGGATCTGTCGGTGTCACCGGCTCGGGATTCATCATTCTGGCGGCGACGTTATCGTCCCTTGGCACCATTCCAGGTGTGAGGCGCCGAACAGTGTGATGTTCAGCGCCTGCTTTGCTCAAAGTTTGTAGCCGATCTGCCGCAACAGGTTCTTGCGCCACAGGATGTCTTCCTCGCCTTCAATGCCACGGGCACAGAAGCCATCCACCACGCCCAGAATCGCTCGCCCTTGGTCCGTCTCGGCGAGAATCACCTCAGTCGGGTTGGCCGTTGCACAAAAAATGCGGCACACCTCTGGAACCATTTTGACGGCGTTCAACACGTTTACGGGATAGAAGCCATCGTCGAGGAAAATGATGAAGCTATGGCCTGCACCGATGGCTTGGGCATTGCTCCGGGCCAGTTCGATCATGGCGGTATCGGTGCCCGACCAGCGCACCAGGCATTTTCCGGAGGCTTCGCAAAAGGCCACGCCAAAACGGATACCTGGCACGGCATTGACCAACGCTTCGTGGATGTCCTCGACGGACTTGATGAAATGGGTCTGACCCAAAATGAAATTCGTTGCTTGCGGCTTGTCGATTTTCAACGTGATGAGTTGCATCTCGAACGCCTCCTTTCACGATGTCGTTATTCTTTAGCCTAGCGTGAGAACGAGCCGGGCGTTGCGCATCGCCGCGTTTGATACTTGAACATACAAAGCACCCCGGTGATGACACATTGCAGATACATCAGTGCGGTTTGATGGGCCAGTCCCACATTCACAGAGAGATTGGCCATGTACCGCAAACTGCAGCAGGTCGCCAGGTTCCTCAGTCAGGGCGCGCGTTTAATGGTAGGCGTGCCCGATTACGATAACTACGTTGCGCAAATGGCGCTCAATCATCCCGGCGAGCCGGTCATGAGCTATTCGGCGTTTTTTCGTGAGCGTCAGGAGGCCCGCTTTGGCCGTGGAAAATGCAATACCCGTTGCTGCTAGAACTTCGCAAAGTTCAACGCGTCGACAATGGCCGAGCCGCCGATACCGGTCAGCGACAGCAGCAGCGCCCGGATCAGCGGGTCTTCCGCGTAGCGTGAGAACGAGCCGGTATTGAACGTCGCGGTCCGCTCGCGGATCATCTTGAACTTGGTGTAGCAAGGCGTCGTTTCGGGTGTTTGCAGCAGATAAGCGTCGAGCCGTTGCAAGGCAACGGTGCGGGCCTTTTCCGCTGCGCGTCGCAACGACAGCGCGGAAACCAGCAGTACCAACGCCGTCAGCAGGTAGGAAATGATCAGGCCGGGCGGTGTTGGCCAGTTATCCCCCAGAAGCGTGCAATGACGATCATCTTGCGCCCGTCCGTGCAAGCGGCCTGGGCCGGTGTGCAGGACTTTGACCATTCGTCGCTGGCGGTCAGCAACGGGAAGAAAATCTTCAGCAGGCAGTGCCCCAGTTCGTTGCACCATCGACGCAATGTCCAGCCTTTACCCCGGCGAATCAAGCGTCGAACCTGTCCCCACAACGTCATCTCGTATTTACGCATGTGCAGGCGTAAATGGTACGTGGCTTCGATCTCGGTCCGATTGATGCGCAGGTTGCGCCAGGCCCCTGCCAGTGCCGAGAGGGAGATCAGCACGGCCAGCAGCCGCGGTGCCACGGTGGGCCAGGCGCTGATGCCTTCGAACAGGAACATCGGCTCACCCAGTCCGTCGATCGGACTGCGATTGTGTCGGTGCTTCGCAATTAGCGGGGCGTGATGCGGTCAGCCGGCTCGCCAGAGGAATGAAGCCGCTGATCCCCACTTCATAGATGCCCCGCGACAGCAGCTCCGATTTGGAATAGTCGAACTTCGCGCGCTTGGCGTCGTAGGGTTGCGGCGCCAGCGCGGCCAGCACCGAGATAAACGCCGCGCTTTGCAAGCTAACGCGAAACGGCGGCACGTCCTGTTGCAGGGCGCGTGTCAGCGTGAGCCCGTAGGGGGCGGCGAGTATCAGGTTGCGCGTGGTTTGCGCCTGGCCCCGTTGCAACATGCAGGCATCGAGGTCGGTGGAAAAATACAGTTTGTACGGCATCCGACTCTTGAGCGCCTGCAGCACCAGGAGCTTGTCGTAGGCATCGACGCCCAGCACGCCGATCGCACCGATGCCGCTTTCGCCGTTGCGTCGATAGGCCGCGTCCTCGCGGGCGATATGCTCGGCGAGGCGCCGCAGGTAGTCGAACTGGGAGTTGCCGTCGGATTTCTCCAATGGGCTGAGATCAAGTTGGGTGGGGGCTGTATTTTTCCCGGCATCGAGGTTGGCGGTTTTATCGTTGCTCGCGGATTTTTCCGGAAGTCGCCCGTCCAGGCCGCGTAGATAGCTGAAACGTAGAGTCCACTGATCGACCACATCCCTATGGTTTCTTTCATCGCTGCCCAGGCGGGCATCCCTGGCCACCTGTGACTTGAAGCTTTCGATCAGTGCGCGGCTGTAGAAACTGTCCCACTCGGAAATCAACGCGTTGCGATTGCCGCTGCGGCGCAGATCGCGGGTGCACGGTGAGCCGATCCGTCGCAGCTTGCCTTCGCTGACGGTGCGCAGCAACTTCATGGGTTGTCTGTTCGCAAGCGGTGGTGAAAGCTTCTGGTACCCGCGATCCAGCGTCTCGTTATCGGCAGTGGCCAGCGGTGAGTAGATTTCGATCTTCGGCGTGGCCTGGCCGATGTCCTGGTCCTGGAACATGTCGCGCAGGACGGTTGAGGTAGAAGGGCAGATGACCTTCAGGACCGCCGTGTCGGGTGGCTCGGAACACGGTTTTGGAGCGCACGCCAAAGCCATTTTATTTTTCAGGGTCTCGCGTAACGTTTCGAGCAACTGCAGCGGCGTTGAGCCGAGCGCATCCTGTTTGAACCAGAACACGATCGTTCGGTCAGGCGGTGGTGGCGACCCTTCAAGTGCCGTGGGCGGATCGAAGGGGCTGGAGACGAATATTTCAAAGGGCGCGTCGACGAAAGCGGTTTTCTGCGGGGTATCCAGCGACAGGTTGGCGGTGAGTCTCAAACAATGGATGTACTGCTCTTGATCCGGCACCCGGTGGGAGTTCTTGAACCCTGCCAGCAGCGCATAACGAATGCGCCGGCGCCGTTCGACTTCGTCGGCGTATGGGCCGCCTTCGACCAGCGCCACCATGATGTCCGGCGTCTGGGCTCGATCTGCACCGGCGCTATTGCGCTGGCCGAGGCCGGTTTGCTTGATGGCCGGCGCGCGACCACTCACTGGTGCCATGCACCGGCGCTGCAGAAGGCGTACCCGAAGGTGAAGGTCGAGGAAGACCGGATCTTCATCAACGACGGCAACATCTGGACGGCCGCGGGCATGCGCGCCTGCGTCGATCTGGCGCTGGCGCTGGTGGAAAAGGATCTGGGTGCGGAAGTCGCGCGGCAATTGGTGGTGTACCACCGACGCGCGGGAGGGTTCAGCCGTGTGTTCCATGCCGAAACCGGGCAATCACCGGCCAAGGCTATCGAAAACCTGCGGGTGGAAGCGGCGCGTCTGATGATGGAAACCGGTCGGCACCCCATCGACGTGGTGGCAACCGATACCGGTTTTGGCGATCGGGAGCGGATGCGTCGGGCGTTTATCCGTGCATTTGGCCAGCCGTCGCAAGTGATTCAGCGCGCGAATCGTGGCTGATGCCAGTCAGTCCAGCCGTCGCCGTACAAACCAGCCCCGTTCTTTACAGCCGTGAAGGCACCGTCGACAAAGTGGTGCAGAAGATTCTCGAGCTCGGCGAGCAGGGCGTGCAGTTCGCCGTGTTCCCGGAAACCATCGTGCCTTACTACCCGTACTTCTCGTTCGTTCAGTCGCCTTTCGAAAGGGGACCGAAGGCGAAGGCGAGGTGATCGTCGACCTCGACATGGGCCTGATCGACAAGCGCAAACGCATGATGGATTCGCGCGGTCACTACGGCCGTCCAGAACTGTTGAGCCTGCTGATCGATCGCACACCGGCCGGGCATGTGCATGAACGCAGTGTTCATCCGAAACTGGCGGTTACCGATACAGAGGAAGAACTCAGTCGTTAAACGGCAGACACAAAAAGGGGACTTTGGAAGTCCCCTTTTGCTCGTCTGGCCTTACAGTTCCTGACCCAAAAAGATCAACGTATTGCCATGGGCCTCAGCCGCTGCGCGCTGGTTGTAGCTGTCGCGATGCGAGCAGTTGAAGCCGTGTTCGGCCTCCGGGTACACGACAATTTCGACGTTATCGTTGTTCTCGAAACGCTCGGCGATTTTCTCCACGGCTTCCAGCGGGATGTGGCTGTCCTGTTCACCGAAGTGCATCAGCAGCGGCACTTCGATTTCATCGGCCCGGTCCAGCTGATTCTGGATTCCGCCGCCGTAATAGGCGATTGCCACGTCCACCAGCCCATTGGCGGCGGTGTGGTACGAGAGCAAACCGCCGAAGCAGTAACCAATCGAGGCGATCCCGCCGTCCAGACCCGGCTGGGCTTTCAATGCGTCAATGGCCAGTTCGATGTCGGTCTGGGCCTTGCCAACATCGGTGGCGTTCATCAACTCGACGGCGCGTTTCCAGCCGGCCTCGTCGTAGGTCAGTTCGATGCGGTGGCCGCTGCGCCAGAACAGGTC
>NZ_JBBWCB010000023.1:0-55827 GCF_039888995.1 Pseudomonas rossensis
CAAGCCACAAAAAATGAAGTAGCTACGCCGCGAATGGCCTCCGCGCCAGCATGATTTGATTCCTCCCCACCTCAGACGCCGCCTGTTTGGATAGGTGGGGTTTATGGATCAGTTACGATGACTTGGCCGGACGCATACGTTCAGTTAGTGCTGAGCGGGCTTGGAACGCTGCTCGGAGTGAATGGTACTTCCATCGAATGGAGGTTTTAAATACGGGCACGCATGATGCCCAGCTTGATCATGATTTTGACCGGCAATAGTAAGATTTAAGGTAGAGGCAGCAACAGCCGTAGATTCGTGGCTTGCTATTTTTCAACAACGATAACCAAGAAGTAGCTTAACTCAACGACTTGTTTCGCCGCATGCAAGCATGCGGCGAAACAACATGATTAGACCAAGACCGCAAAGCTCAATCGTTTACGCAACGAGCTTTAGACGTGGGAACATGTCTACAAAGTCTTTCGGTATAGAAGATAGAATCGCAGCAACTTTATGCCTTGGTAGCTTTTCAGTTAACAAGGTTTCAAGCCTCTCGACGCGCTCTTGGATTGAACTCGCGCGATCCCACTGGGTACTGAATTTCTTCGCCGCCACCTTTTGCTCAACAAGAGTAAGGTGGCGATTTTGATCGTAGGTGTATCGCATCGTCACTTTCGTTGGATGCTCGTCTTCATCGATCTCTTGGAACGCGATTTCAAAAACCATTCCTCCCAGCGTTTTGCGGAAAGACGATTCGACGTACGCATCCTCGAACATGTTATCGACCAGATCGCTTGGCTGAACACCACGGGTCACGTGGAGGGTCGTGAGTTCGTTAACAAGCGTTTTAATACATTCGAGACTCATTTCAGCATCCTCCTCAATTCATCCATGACCACCTCCACGTGCTTGATAGATTCGGATAGTGAGCCATTATCGCGCTCAGCCACCTTGCCGAATTTCTTAGCCAGTTTGGTGTTGATAAAGCTCACCAGTATACCGTCATTGGGCATATTCGGCTTTGCCATCGGCAGGTGGGGAGCGAAAATCCGATAAAGAGTCGAGCTTTTCTCGTCGATCTCCAGGTCGCTGAGCAGCGTTGCAATCTCATCCTGGGCTTTCTTTGTAAGGATTTCACGTAGCTGCTTACGTGCGATCTCAGGTCTTTTTTCTATAAGATTTGGATCGATTACCTGTGCAGCTTTTTTCATCTCAGCGTTGATGAAGACATTCTTGAGCTGTGCCAATACATCGGCGTCATATCCCTCAATCCCAGGCCACTCTTTAACCTTCTGGGTTGCAATAGAGTCGATCTCAGCCCTTTTTTCAGAGAAGATTTTGTTGAAGTCGAGGTCTCCGAGATAGGAGTCCTGGTCGCTCACAAAAGCCTCAGAGGAAGCGACGCCCGCTAGCGATTGTTCCTTTCTAACGTATTCCTCGTCAGTAATAGTGTATTCCTTGGTGCGCTGGTGTTTGGCGCGATCCACCTCTTTTTGGAATGAGCTCCACATCGCATCCAGCCCGGTTTCTTCGTGATAAATCACAACAGCGTTGTTATCAATCTCGAATGCTGTGATCTCCTCGGCTGGGATCGCACGCAACACGCGTCCAACAATTTGAGCAAATGCATTGAGGCTTCGGTAAGGCCGGAACAGCGCAAGCACGGTAAGATATCTATGGTCGTACCCTTCCATCAGCATGTTTACAGAGATGACAACGTCACACTGATGGTTATCAATAGCTCTGAAGGCTGCGTCGATGTCCGGCTGGTCCATATAGCTATGAACAATAGCCGCTCTCAGGTTTTTAGACTCATACCAAACGCGCAGGTCTTCAGCGTGAACAATGCTGCAGCCCACTGCGAGAATCTTATGAGGAACATTAGGGGACGCACTTTTCAGCTCATTTAGATTGCGAACGCTTTGCTCAATTACATCCAACGAGCACTCTTTAGACAACGCAACGCTTCGTTGAACCCACTCTATATCCTTGAGTTCAAGCACCTGTTCCTTGGAGAGTTTGACTCCAGGTTCTTCAGCAAGAGTGAAGTAGAGCTCGTGCGCATTAACTGTTTCTTTCCGGAGCCACTTAACGTATCGATCTCTCATTACCTCAGACAGTGGCGTCCTGTGGATCAGTTTACCTGGTACTTCTTGATTATCGCCCCGAAATGGAGTTCCGGTGACAAAAAGCTTTTTGGCCTTTGCAAAGTGAGCCAATGTTTTTTGCCAAGTATCGGCAGGCGCATGGTGCCCCTCATCAATGATGATGAGATCGAAAAATTCCGGATCCACACGCTTCGTTAGGCACGAATTACGCTCGCTGTGAATCTGCTGGATGTTTGAGTACACGATGTGGCTCTGCTCCAAGCTGCTCTGGAGCGTTTGCGAGTTGTATTCGCAGGTAACAGGTAGATCATCTGCACTGAAAATCACATCGAAATTGATCCAGAAATTATCTTCCAGCAGCTCTTGGGTTTTTCTGATGCTCTGTTTGGTAACAAGGCCAGGCGTGATGATTAGCACTCGTCCCTTCGCCAGCCCAAACGGCACGATAGAGATCAATCCACTCTTGCCGGTGCCAGTTGGTAGAACTATGAGAGCATCCTGCTCGGGGTCACTCGCAAAGTGCTCCTGAGCCTTCATATAGGCTTCTATTTGGGGCGTACGCAGTTTGCTGTTGCCTAGGATATTGACGGCCGTGTCGGTGAAATAATTCATGAGAAGATCTCGGGTGCTGTCTGAACGCGCACCTTTTGACGGGTGTTCGAATGAGCACCGTCGGTAGGTGCGAATAGTGGTAATGGGGAACAGGAAAGCAACAAGGAAACTGAGAAGAGCATTGAAATATCCATATTTCTACTGAAGCATTGGTCGGCCGCATCATCAAGCAAGCATGAAAAGCTTTTTAGCATAATAGCCGAATGACATTGCGGCGAAAGCCAAAAAATAACGGCGCCACGCCGCCACAGATCAAAGGATATTGCCGAAAATGGACGCCGACTATCTTTACCGCCTCGACTACAAAACAGCGCTCATAGCAATTCCAGATGCCTGCCATCGTGCCCGCCGTTGGCACGGAGGGCCGAAGTCCTTTCCGCACAAGCTTCTTAAAGCGAAGCTGACCAAGTTAAGCCCTGCGCAGGCGATCTACCGTATTTGTTTTTTCTCGACCTTGGCTAAAGCACAGCAAACACGACAGGAGTACAGGGATAATGGTGCGGACACAACGCTCGGACGCTGCAGAAAATCGGAAGTTTTAACTGCTGGCTTCGCTGAAAGTTGGGACGATGGGTTTGCACCAGGGGACGCGTACCTGTTCTGGATTGAGGAGGACCTGAGCGACGAGAATCACGAATTCTCCCAAGCCGCGATCCCATTTGATCGCTTCGATGCTTTTATCGATGGCGATTGGGTGCCAATGACGGCGCACATAGCGCTTCCATCACCTGTGGCACTGCAACATTTGGAGCCTACACGTGACGGCGGACTAGGTCTGCTAGCCCGCCTTAAGGCTGCTTTCCAATCGAGCTAATCATTTACTCAGCGTCGGCATCTGCCACCATTTCCCTCCATTTGGTCCTCAGTTAATGCGGAGGTGCGGATAGTCGGAGCAGGCTGAATCGCCCCTGTTTAGTAGCCATTTCTCAATGACTGCTTCTCGCCCCAAGGGATCTCGTGACTGGCCGTCGGTAGAGCACTAATAACCAATAGCCGAAACGCTATTTTGAGGCCCCTTGGTGGGCTTCCTTCTTTCCTTCCCTTCGGGAACATCAGTCTGTCCAGACTGGTGGCTGCTGTAGACCTATTTTCGTCTGATGCGGTGCCCGAAGGTGATAACTGTGGGCGTTCAGTCGAGCTTTTGGTTGGCATCTTTGCAGATGCGCCGGATGAAAAGCCGCTCGTCGCAATAACCCGCAGGAATTGCCTCTATGCACTGATATCCAGTGACTGGATCAGCTCTGCGCGCGAGCATATTGATGCATCTTCTCTAATGACGAAATGAGAGCCGGACGATCATGAGTGAGAACGAGCGCTGGATAGTAAAATGCCAGGGTACTGAGGATGGTAGCGGAGATGTCATCGTTGATTTACCCCCGCAACTGCTTGCCCAAATGGGGCTAGGTGTTGGGGATGATCTGACGATTACGGTAACGAACGGCGCAATTGTGTTGAAGCCTGCGCATGCCACAACATCAGTGCGGCCCGATGCTGCTGGAGTCCTGCGTGATGATGCTTATCATGCCTACCGCCTTCGGGTGGAGGCGTCTCTCCAGATCCCCTCAATCGCCTCAGATCAGGTAATTCACAACATGATCGAAGCTGGCTTCTCGGCCAGCCTGGTCAAGTCGCTTTGCGACGTTGGCACCATAAGCTCGGCAGAACGCGACAGAATCATTCCACTCAAAGCGCTCAAAACGAAATTGCTCAGCAATCAGCTATTAACGGTGAATGAGAGCGATCGACTTTTTCGCGTTGTACACATTAGCGCCATGGCCGAAGTGATCTTCGGCGACGCAGCAAAGGCCAAGCACTGGCTGTCCACTCCCAAATCTAGATTCTCGGGCAAAAGTCCGAATGAGATGCTCTCGACGACTCCTGGCACTCATCAGGTTGAGGAAATGCTGATTCAGGTAGCTGAGGGCATGTCATTTTGATCCGATGCAGTATTCGACAGATGTAAGTGTCAAAATATATTGTTGAAAATCAGCATTGGTTTGGTGGGATTGCCTGGTTGGTGTCAAAATATTCACTCAGCTGGCGCACTCTGTTGAGTCGTTTGACCCAGTGTTTACTGAGCTGTTGGTGTCAAAATATTTTGTTTGGCACCACCTGTGTATTTCATGAATAAAGGCTGTCAGGAAGGTGCAGAGTGATGCTGTTCCTGACAGCTTATTTGCCATAATCCCGCATTCCTATCGTTGTAACACCCAGGGCGCGTCGGCGGCTTTGGTTCTTTCCCTCCTTTAATAGCCTTCTGTTTTCTCACAACTGCCTGGGCTGTTGCGTTTGACGTTTCGATCACCGTGCCACCGCGCTGCTGACTTTCACTCTTCATCTTTAGATGATGGTGTGAAGGCGTCATCAGTTACTTATTGAACTACCGCGGAGTGACGAGCAATACGTGCCGGTGATTCCAGAGGGACTAACCATCGTTTGGATGATTGCGCCAGGTGGTCGGTCAATTGTCCTAATAACTGCCCGCTGTTGCGCCAATGGTGCCAATAAAGCGGCACATCGGTTGGTTTGTCAGGTAGAAGTTCGACCAGCAGGCCGCGTTGCAGATGATCAAGAACCTGTAGT
The DNA here is from genome assembly GCF_039888995.1 of Pseudomonas rossensis. NCBI lineage: Bacteria > Pseudomonadati > Pseudomonadota > Gammaproteobacteria > Pseudomonadales > Pseudomonadaceae > Pseudomonas > Pseudomonas rossensis. The sequence goes on from NZ_JBBWCB010000023.1 coordinate 5,283, forward strand.
TCAGGGACCAGCCCCCACCCGAGACCGGCTTCTGTCAGGCGTATAAAACCTTCGGAGGAAGGGCAGAAATGATGCTGAAAACCACCGTGAATGCCTAAGGACGCCAGGTAACGGTGCTGTAAGAAGTCATCGGGCCCGAACACCAGTGCTGGTGTACGAGCGATGAGCTGCGCACTTATGCCATTGGAAAAGTGTCGGGCAATGAACGCAGGACTCGCAACCGCCCGATATCGCATTGCGCCGAGTAGCAGGCTGCGTGCGCCTGCCATCGGACGTTCATTTGCACAAACACACGCAGCAACTTCACCAGCGCGCATACGGTTGAGACTGACCGCTTGATCCTCTACCACAAGGTCCAGCAGCAAGTTTTGCTCGGCACAAAAGTCCCCCACCGATCGTGCCCACCATGTGGCCAGACTGTCCGCGTTCAGGGCAACGCGTAGACGTTCCGGCGACCCGTCTTCGTCTAGCGCCGGAACATGGCTTTGCAGGTCTCGTTCGAGCAAGCGTACCTGCTGGACATGATAAAGCAGACGTCTGCCAATCTCCGTAGGCACGGGTGGAGTGACTCGTACCAATACGGGGCGACCAACCCTGGCCTCCAATAGCTTTATGCGCTGAGATACAGCCGGCTGCGACAAACCGAGCACCTGCGCAGCCCGTTCGAAACCGGCCTGTTCAATGACCGCAGAAAGAGCAGAAAGCAATTTGTAATCGAACATCCGTTTTCCTTATGGGGGATCAACAATATCTTTTTTACTTCGGAATCGAACCTATTGAAAATCGGCGCTGAGGGCATAACGATGTAAATCTTCACAGTGGGTCTGTGTGTTATCTAGTACCTATTTAAAACTATTAAACAGGATTGATTGATCACAGAGCCAAGCAGAGTAGATAACTACGCGCTCAAAGACCGAGGAGGACATAGTTAACACGAGTTACTGTAGAAGGTACACAAAATGACTTAATAAAAGCAAAGTACGAAACAGTGTGCCAAGCCCTGCTAAAAGATAAACCTCAGTTAAAGTATTGTTCAGTTCGACGGAGTGAGTTGTGCAGAGAACTACATTTAATAATGCCAGTCGGTTGGCATTGGCAGATATACAAAGCAGATCAAGTGATGTGACGTTTGCGTTGAAATTTGCAATATACACAGTGCTGATTGTAATGGGAGGATATTTGGCACTGAGTGAACACACTTGGGAGGTGGTTACGGGGATTGTTCTCCTGGGGGCAATGTATGCACATGGTGTCGAACTTCAGCATCAGGTACTACACGCGCAAGGATTGAGGAATAAGAAGTTAAACGAGTTCTTCGGTATATTACTCGGGCTGCCGATGCTGGTGTCATATGCCGATTACAAAGCCAGTCACATGCATCATCACCGATACCTGGGAACACCAGAAAATCGGGAATTTTTTGATTACGGCGACCAATACGGTGCGTTGTCCCTTCGTTCGGTAAGCGCGCTGCTGACCAGATTGTTGATGATTGCGCACTACCCAAGGTTCTTTAAGAATGTAGTGATCGCGCTGGGATCTCATTATGAGAATGTAAATATTAGCGTTTCCAGACGCATTAAACGAGACCATCTCGTTATGGTTTTAATGATTACATTCCTGTCCGCAATCTCCGTAAAATTTGGTATTGAGATCATCCTTTATCTCTGGATTCTTCCGTTGATGCTGGTAGCGGCTCCGGTACACGCCTTGATTGAAATGCCAGAGCATTTTCGTTGCGCGACCGATTCTACGGATCCTTTCGAAAATACAAGAACGATCAAAAGTAATGCGTTCATGAACTGGTTTACGAACGGCAATAATTATCACGTCGAACACCACCTCATGCCTGGTTTGCCGATTGATCGTCTACACGATCTGCATGAAAAAATTCACGAAAAGTGTAAGTATCTGGAAGTGTCATATAAAACCTTTTATTTGGGGTTGATACGATCCATGGTCAAAAAACAGTAAGTCGAAACTGTTTTTCTGCAAAACTAGAAATCGAGTTTTCTCAGAGGTGGATATAGATAGCCTCTCCCGGATGGCGCTCGTCCCGGGCAATGAAAAGGAATAGATATGGATCTGCAAAATAGTATGACGCGGAAGCAGACTAATGCGCCATCGGCAGTGGATTTGTTGCTGACACAAACGGAGCTTAATTCATTTTATCTACGAGAGCTGGCAGAGCCGAGTGCTTATAAAACGGCACCGTATCATGAGGAGTATGCGCGTACTCAAGTGCTGGAAGATGAATGGAACGCCTATGAAGAAGGCCGCGTTAATACAAGCTCATTGCCAAAAAACGCATCCGAGTTTCTAAAGTGGTACAACCGTTTGCATGCAGCCCATCGTCGAGAAGTCGCCCCTTTTTTTAACCGATTGGCTGACGAATCAACGCTGGAAGAGCTGAGTTTCTACATTGCGATGGAGGAGCAGGTCGACGGACGCTTCGACGACGTTATCGCTCTGGCCCAACTGGGCATGACAGGCGATATGAAGTTGGCGCTTGCGGAAAACTACTGGGACGAGATGGGCTTGGGCACACTGTCCGAAATGCACACCGTGTTGTTTCGTAAGTCTGCGGAGCAATTGCGTGAACTCATGGGGCCGCAGGTTAGCGTTCCGCAAGCGCCGGCTGAAGCGTTGAAAAACGGCAATCTTTTACTGATGTACGCGTTGCGTCGACAGTATCACCCGCGTTTGCTGGGGGCCTTGGCGATCCTTGAGCATACTGCGCCTTACCGGTTTTCCAGGACGGTAAAAGCGATGCGTCGGTTGGGCATGCCTGAAGACGTAATTTATTACCATGATATGCATATAACAATTGATGCAAATCACGGTAAACAACTTCTCTATCGTGTGCTGATGCCGCTGGCTGAGTCGTGCCCAGAAGCGATTGAAGAAATGTGTGTGGGTTGTCTCATCCGATACAACGTCGCGGTCGATTATTACAAAAGTATCGAGCTGGCTATCAAATCTAATCAGATTCTGTTGAAGTGATAATAGAGAAACAATATGAAAGCACATATTACCAGTGTCGAGCCGCAGCCCCTCTGGGCGTTGAAGAATAGTCGATTTGTGGCGGGCAGTGCTGCCGATCTTTTCGGTTTGGATTTTTCCAATATGGCAGGTTGGTCAGACTTCCAGAACTACTGGAATGAGCTTGAACTTGATCGATACATGAACGACGGCGGTAGGTATCGTTATCGCCGGTTTGGGAAGTTCAAGTGGTATGCAGACGGTAATCGCCTGGAACAGCAGCCCCATGTTCCTTACTCTCAACCTGAATACTTCAACCCATTAAACGGTGGTATCGACAGGCACTTCGCCCCCGTGACGGCGGAGATGGCCGACAACGAAGTACTGAGGAGAATCCTGCTGGAACTGGCTAATGCTTACAGCGAGATAGAGGACGTTCAAAGCTGGAAGATCAATACCTATTTCAATCGGATTCTTGCGACGCCCAATATGCAGGGGTTGCCAGTGCCTGAGGGTAAACATCGTGACGGTGTAAAATTCAGTTGCCTGTTCATGGTAGATCGGAGTGGCGTGGCCGGGGGAGAAACCACGCTGGTCGATATCATGCATCAGCAACCGATTTATGTGGGAACCCTGGAGAAACCCTGTCAGACGGTCGTATTCAGGGACGATACGGTATTTCACGATACGACGGCTATTGAAATAATCCCGGGTGCAGATATGGGGTATCGAGATCTATTGGTTATTGAGTTTCATTGATCAGGCCCTTTGCATACGTCGGCCGCCTGGGTGAGTTAGTTATGACAAAGTATGAATGTATGGACACAACGGGCCACCCAACGTTAACGATCAGGGAATTACGGCCTGATGAGTTGCACAGGACGCTTGCGTTGCTGGCGGCTTTTTATCCAAGCCTCACTAAAGAAGTGCTGTTAAGTCGATTGGAAGCGATCGCGGTGTTGAATTGGCGATGTGTCGGGGTATTTGAAGGGCCTGATCTGGTGGGCTTGTCGGGTTATTGGCTGAACACAAGAATCTACTGTGGCAAATATCTATATATCGATCATTTCATTGTCGAGGGTGGCCGTCGATGCAGGGGAGTTGGCGCACAACTGCTGGACTATCTGAAGACCCTGGCCCGCGATCAGGGATGTGAGCACGTCTGTCTTGATACGTTCGTTAGCAATTCACTGGCGCAGTCTTTTTGGTCGCGACACGGTTTTGGAATCGTTGGCTTTCATTACGTCGCCAAATGAGAATATAGGGATTTATTATGCAAAACGAATATTCACGCGAAGTTATCTACAGTCGAATGATCGGGTTGGTCAGTGAAGATGAACTGGACCTGCTGGAAAACAAGACCATCGCCGTACCCGGGTGTGGCGGTGTGGGCTATACCCATGCCGAGACATTGGTACGCATGGGGGTTGGTGGTATCAAAATTGCTGACTTCGATATCTTCGGGCCGGAAAACTTCAATCGACAGTTTGGCGCAACTACCCATACGGTCGGTTCGAAGAAAGCCGATGTCTTGCGCGAGCGGTTGCTGTCGATCAATCCCGCCTTGCGCATAGAGCAGTACGAAGGTGTCAGCGCAGAAACGGTTGATGATTTTCTACAGGGCGTCGACATGCTCTGCGATGCCATGGACTACTTCGTTATCGAGCCGCGCATTCTCATGTACCAAAAGGCCCGTGAGTTGGGTATTCCTGCGGTGGTGTCCTGCCCGATCGGGTTTGGCGGTACGTTGCACCATTTCCATCCGCAATCCATGTCCTTCGAAGATTATTTTTCGCTGACGCCGGATATGAGTGAGACTGAAAAGCTGGTCAATTTCGGCATCGGACTTGACCCTTTGCGCTTGCATCGAGCTTATCTGGAAGATCCAAAACTGGACTTTGAAGGACGCAAAGTCGCCTCCCTGAGCTCTGCATGTTTGTTGGCCACGACACTGACTGCGACTTTTACACTTGCTAAGTTATTGAATCGGGATATGTTTTTTAAACCGGTGCCCTATGTTTATCAAATCGACTTTATGGCTGGAAAATTTGAGGAGACTTTCGTTAATGAGGGTGTGAGGGGACTTAAGAATAGTACCACTCGGAAAGTTAGTCAGCAGCACGCCTGAAAAACGTCAGGCTGCACAGTGGGTAAAGGTATGATAAAATTCCAATACACTCATTATCGTGATATTTCGTGAATATGAAGCCAATTATTTTTATCGACGGGGAAGCCGGTACTACTGGTCTTCAAATACATTCGCGTCTGAGTAGTCGCAATGATATTGATCTTTTGCAGTTACCCTATGCCGAACGCAAGGACCCGGTAAAAAGGGCTGAAGCACTTAATGCCTGTGATATTGCCATCCTGTGCCTGCCTGACGATGCGGCGATTGAAGCTGTTTCGTTCATTGAAAATCCTCGGGTGCGTGTACTTGATCCAAGCTCTGCTCACCGTACGACGCCAGGCTGGGTTTATGGTTTGCCCGAGTTGACCGCAGGCCAGGCTGAGGCCATCTCGGTGGCCAAGCGTGTGTCCAATCCAGGTTGCTACCCGACAGGGGCCATTGCCTTACTGCGTCCATTGACGGAAGCCGGGGTTGTGCCCAAGGACTACCCTGTCAACGTGCACGCCATATCCGGGTATTCCGGCTCCGGCAAATCACTCATTGATGCCTATGAGAACCTGGATCACCCACAACATACAGACGCTCCCTATCGCGGCTATGGCCTGAACCTCAATCACAAGCACGTTCCGGAAATGATGGCCGAAGCGTTATTGGAGTACCGGCCTATTTTCACGCCTGGTTATGGTAAGTACCGCCAGGGGATCGTGTTGTATGTGCCGCTTCATTTGCGCTTGTTGCCTGCTGGGGCCTCGGTTCAGGGTATCCACGCGTGCCTGAGCAAACACTATGCGAATGCTGAATTCATCAAGGTTGTTCCACTGGACCAGGTCCAGACGGTGACCCAGCTTGATCCTGAATACCTCAACGACACCAACCGACTCGACATCTATGTCTTTTCGGATGAAAAAACCGGCCAGGTTCTGCTCGCCGCGGTCTACGACAACTTAGGAAAAGGGGCGTCGGGCGCTGCTGTCCAGAACCTCAATCTCATGCTGGCCGGCCAGGCAAGCTGAAAGCTATGTAACCTCTGTAGCCATGAGTATTCACGGCTACAGGGTTTTTTATCCGGTTTAAAAACTTAGAGGGCGACGCACTCGCGTCACCTTCGCACTCTCGAAGTTTCACAACCTCCTGCAGCACTCATCAGGGTGTGGCGTTTGTATATTTCAATTTTGAAATAGAACAACTATCCGTACTTAAAAGTTTCGGGCAAGTACAAACTTGCCTGGAACTAATAAAACACATCGTTTGTAACTGTGATAGCCCAGTCAGCTGGGCAGCATATACTTTATTTTAAAGGACTATTAGTAATGGCTATTCTTGCGCAGTTTGACTTGGTCAAACCTAAGTATCCAAAGGTGGACCCTCGTATGGAAGGCTTTTATTCTTCCACGGCGTATGTAAATGGACTTGCAGAGGCTCACGCCGGTTTTATTTGGCGGGAAGTAAACGAAGATCAAAAGTTGCTCGATGAGCTGTGGGGTGAAGGGTATCTCTATACCCTTTCATTGTGGAAAAGCCCTGCCGCGCTGAAAGACTTCTTATATAAAACGCCGCACAATGAATTTCGTTTGAGAGGGGCCGAGTGGTTTCTGCCTATCACCAAACCACGTGTTGTGATGTGGTGGGTTGATGATGACCATATTCCGACTTTGCACGAGGCTCATGATCGATTGCAGCTACTTCATGAGATTGGTCCTTCCCGCGAGGCGTTTGATCTCAAGTCGAGCGAGCTTTCGATTGCCTTGTGTTGAGAGCCCTCTGAGCCGTTACGCGAAGCCATTGTGAACGGCAACATGCGCCTAAAATCGCGTCGCCGATCCAGCGAGGGTACGCTACTGGGTACAAGCGATCCGCGGGGGGTCGCTGTCTCATTTCATTGGGGAGCCCATGGACCGATTCCAGGAAATGCAAGTCTTCGCTGCCGTCGCCCAAGACCAAGGCTTCTCGGCGGCGGCGCGGCGTCTGGGCCTGTCGGCCGCCAGCGTCACTCGCGCCGTGGCGGCGCTGGAGAAACGCATCGGCACGTTGCTGCTGACGCGCACCACCCGCAGTGTGCATTTGAGCGAGGCAGGTCAGCGTTACCTGGAAGACTGTCGGAGGATTCTCGCCGAGGTGCAGGAAGCCGAGGACTCGGCGGCGGGCAGCCATACCCAACCGCGTGGGCAATTAACGATTACTGCGCCGGTGTTGTTCGGTGAGCTGTTTGTCACGCCCGTGATGGTGAATTATCTGACGCAATTTCCTGAGGTCAGCATCAATGGGTTGCTGGTCGATCGAGTGGTCAGCATGGTCGAGGAGGGAATCGACGTCGCCGTGCGGATCGGTGAGTTGCCCGACAGTAATCAGCACGCCATTCGGGTGGGTGAGGTTCGGCGGGTGGTATGCGGCTCGCCGGACTTTCTGACGGACCGTGGTCGACCTCGACATCCTCAGGATCTGGCTCAGGCGCCGGTTATTGCAACGTCCTCTATCGGTCAGTCGAGAACCTGGCCGTTCCTCGAAGGGGGAGAGCCGCTGAGTGTTCGACCAGCACCGCGCCTGGTGGTGACGGCCAATCAGGCGGCCATTACGGCGGCATGCCTGGGTTTGGGATTGACCCGGGTTCTGTCTTATCAGGTAGCGAGCAAAGTCGCTTCCGGTGAGCTGGAAATCGTTCTGGCGGACTTCGAACTGCCGCCCTTGCCTATCCATGTGGTCTATCAGGGCGGGCGCAAGGCCCCTGCACGGATTCGCAGTTTTGTGGATTTTGCGGTGAGTGCGCTGCGTGAGCATCCATCCTTGCAGGCGTGAGGGTTATTTCGCTGGGTGAAATAATGGATTGCGTTGGCTGGTTATTCTGTTGTTTTGGTTGCGGGTGGAAGATAGCGCCCCATCGGTGCTGAACACTGTTCAACAGCGCCACCACCCAGCGGAGTCGACCATGCAAGCGATCAAACTCTACAACTTCCCGCGTTCCGGCCATGCTCACCGTGTGGAGCTGATGCTGTCCCTGCTGCAACTGCCGACCGAGCTGATCTTTGTCGATTTGCCGAAGGGCGCGCACAAGCAACCGGATTTCCTCGCGCTCAACGCTTTTGGTCAGGTTCCGGTCATCGATGATCAAGGCGTGGTGCTGGCCGACTCCAACGCGATTCTGGTTTATCTGGCGCAAAAATATGGCGACGGCCGCTGGCTGCCAACCGATCCGGTCGGGGCGGCCAAGGTTCAGCGCTGGTTGTCGATTGCCGCTGGGCCGATTGCCTTTGGACCCGCCAGAGCGAGGCTGATTACGGTGTTTGGTGCGGCTTACAACGCTGAAGAAGTGATCGCTTATTCCCACACTTTGCTCAAAGTGATCGATCAGGAACTGGCAGCAACGCGGTATCTGGCTGGCGCCGAGCCAACCATTGCCGACGTTTCGGCCTACAGCTACATCGCCCATGCGCCAGAAGGCAACGTGTCCCTAGAGGACTACGCCAACATCCGCGCCTGGTTGGCGCGGATCGAAGCCTTGCCAGGGTTTGTCGGCATGCCTCGCACCGTTGCCGGTCTGCAAAAAACTGCCTGATGCCTACGGCCCGTCACTGTCGGGTCATTCACACTGCGCCGATGGCGCAGGGGAGAAGTCGTTGTGGACCGTTCACCCTGGCACGCCGGCGAAAAACAGTTACAGGCTCATGTGGGCATTGCCGAGCGAATGGAGGCGCTCGGTCGTAAGGTGATTCGCAACGAGATGCCGGATCAGCACCGCAAGTTCTATGAGCAATTGCCGTTCATGCTGTACGGCGCGGTGGATGCCGACGGAAATCCTTGGGCCAGTATTCTCGAAGGGCCACCGGGTTTCGCTCACTCGCCCGAGCCGGGCGCACTGCAATTTCGCAGCCTGCCGGGCGCCGACGATCCAGCTCAATTGACGGAGGGTGCGGCCATCGGCCTGCTGGGGATCGAACTGCACACCCGTCGCCGCAACCGCCTCAACGGCCGAGTCAGCGCGATGACGGCGGGCGGCTTCGATGTGACGGTGGAGCAGTCCTTCGGCAATTGCCCGCAATACATCCAATTGCGGCAATTTCGCTCGGTGCCGTTGGCGGATCCGTCGACTCGCATCGCGCAACACCTCAACGGGCTGGATGATGCGGCCAAAACCCTGATCGCGGGAGCCGATACGTTCTTTGTCGCCAGTTACGTGGACGTCGATGGCCAGCGTTCGGTGGACGTTTCTCACCGCGGCGGCCAGGCCGGTTTCGTACAGGTAGAAGGCAATCGCCTGACCATTCCGGATTTCGCCGGCAACCTGTTTTTCAACACCTTGGGCAACCTGCTGCTCAATCCCCGGGCCGGTTTGCTGTTTATCGATTTCAGTTCGGGAGACCTGCTGCACCTCAGCGGTCGTACCGAAATCATTCTTGAAGGCCCACAGATCGAGGCGTTTCAAGGGGCTGAGCGCTTGTGGACATTTGAGGTCGAAAGCGTGGTGCGTCGGCCCGCCGCGCTTGCTCTGCGGTGGCGCTTCGACGGCGTGTCACCCACCAGTTTGCTGACCGGCACCTGGGCACAGGCCAATGCCCGTCTGCAAGCCCAGGCCATGGGCGATCGTTGGCGGCCGCTGCGGGTGGCGCGCATCGAAGAGGAAAGCCACAACATCCGCTCAATCTATCTGGAGTCTGCCGATGGCGCGGGGTTGCCAGTGTTTCAGGCCGGGCAGCATTTGCCGCTGCGCTTCAACATTGCCGGCGAGGTGCACATCCGCACTTACAGCCTGTCGAGTGCGCCGTCCGATGATTTTTTCCGCATCAGCGTGAAGCGTGAAGGCTTGGTGTCTTCGCACTTGCATGAACAGGTGCGCGTCGGTGATCTGTTGGAGGCCCGTGCGCCTCAAGGGCATTTCACCGTGGCACCTAATGAACGTCGGCCGCTGGTGCTTCTGGCTGCCGGTGTCGGCATCACGCCGCTGCTGTCGATGCTGCGCGAGGTGGTTTACCAAGGCCTGCGCACCCGCCGCATCCGGCCGACCTGGTTTTTCCAGAGTTCTCGCACGTTGGCCGATCAAGTGTTTCGTCCTGAGCTGGATCGCTTGCTCGACGGCGCGGGTGATGCAGTCAGGGTGCTGCGTCTGGTGAGTCAGCCGGAAGCCGGGGCCTTGGAGGGTGAGGATTTCGACCTGACGGGGCGGATCGACACCACGCTGCTCAAGACCCTCCTTGAAGTGGAGGACTACGATCAGCTGGATTTTGTCCTCTGTGGTCCGGGCAGTTTTACCCAAGGGTTGTACAACGGCCTGCGGGAACTGGACATCCGTGATGCAAGGATTCACGCCGAAACCTTCGGCCCCTCGACCTTGCGCCGGGTGCCGGACCCCGACGCGGTGGTCATTGAGCAACCGCCCGCTGCTACGACCTCGGTGCCGGTGATGTTTCAGCGCTCGGCTAAAGAGGCCCGCTGGCAACCCGACGGTGGCAGTTTGCTGGAGTTGGCGGAAAGCCGTGGATTGCGCCCGGAATTCAGTTGTCGCGGCGGTTCTTGCGGGACCTGCAAGACTCGCCTGATCAGCGGTCTGGTGAATTATCCACAGCCGCCGGCCGAAGTGCCGGATGACGGACAAGTGCTGATTTGTTGTGCGATTCCGGCGCAGGGGTCGCAGCCTTTGGTCCTCGACCTGTAGCATCTGCCGAACGCAGCTTCTGGCCGCTGCGACAAAGGATCAGATTCGGTTATGTATTTTTTCGCTCGTCTGTCGGCGTTGATTGTCGCGGTGGCATTGCTCAACGGTTGCGAACGACAGGACGCGCCAGCGCTCGATCAGCAACTCTACGTCTGGCAACGGCAATGGACACCGGCCCACGAAGCGGCGCTGAGGGACAGCCGCGCTGACTTTTCCACCCTGCGGGTGCTGGCCTTGCAGGCATTCCCTGAGGCGGGTTGGAGCCGGGCGCGGATTGACCCGGCGCTGCTCAAACGTGATGGTCGGCCGCTGATCGCGGTGATTCGTCTCGACGGCCAACTCAAGTCGCTGGATCGGGACGAAGTCACCGCGCAGATCCTGCAGGTGCTCGGCGATTGGCAAGGGCAGGGACTGAATCTCTCCGGTGTGGAAATCGACCACGATGCCGGTAATGCTCGGCTACCGACCTACCGCAAATTTCTTACGCACCTGCGCGGAGTTCTGCCGGCCTCTGTTCCGCTGAGTATCACCGCATTGCCGGCCTGGCTCGACAGCCCCGAATTGCCGGCGCTGTTATCCACAGTCGACAGCAGCGTGTTGCAGGTGCACGCGGTGAGCGATCCGCGTCTTGGCTTGTTCGACCCGAATCAGGCCCGTCAATGGACCAAGGACTGGAGCCGCGTCACTTCCAAACCTTTCTATCTGGCGCTGCCGGCCTATGGTGTGGCGTTGTTGCCGGGCACCGGTGCGCCGGTAGTGGAAAGCGAAGTGCCCATCGAACGGGGCGGAAAACGCCGGGAATTGCTCGCCGATCCGCAGCAACTGAGCCGGCTCGGGAGCGAATTACGCAACGATCCACCGGCGCATCTGGCGGGCCTGATCTGGTTTCGTCTGCCGCTGGCCCTCGACCGCCGTGCCTGGAGTCTGACGACCTTGGGCGCCGTGGCGCGTGGCGATGCACTCGACAGTCGACTGGCGCTGAAACTATCGGTGCAGAACGACCTCTATGACATCAGCCTCAGCAATCAGGGCAACCTCGACAGCGGCTGGCCCGAACGCCTGACACTCGCGGTGCAGGGCTGTGATGGTGCCGATGCGCTGGCCGGTTATGCGTTGCAACAGCGTCCGGATCTGCTTACCTTCACCCGCCTGCGCGACGGTCGAATACCGGCCGGCGGGCAGCGCGCCATGGGTTGGGCTCGTTGCGCACATATTGATCAAGGAGGTTCGCATGTTTACCCGTAACTGGCCCCGCCATCTGCTTTGCCTGAGCCTTAGCCTGCCGCTGGGTTCGGCGCTGGCCTGTGGGCCGGATTTCCCGATGCGTCTGCTGGACAACCGCGGCCAGTCGTTGGCGGAGCTGCCGGAAGGTAACTTCAGATTTGAAATCAGTCGCCTCGGGCATGTGGTCGCCGGGCTGAAGAACCTCACCGAAACCGCCTATAACCTGGATGCGCCCGACTACGCAGAACAGCGGGATAAGGCTGAGCAATCCGGTTTGACGGCTGAGCAGCAAATGCTGGTGAAACAGTTACGCAGCCTGACCGATGCACATGAGGTCGAGATTCAGGGCGCGAGCCTTCCGGCTGAGCTCAAGCTCTATCTGGCCGGCGCGGTGGCATTCAATGCCGGTGATCATGGACTGGCAGCCGAGTACTTCCAGAAGGTGCTGGCATTGCCGGCGGATCAACGGGCGTTACGCAGCACCTGGGCGGCTTACTCGTTAGGCCGGGCGCTGTATGCCATGAGTTCCGAAGCGGACAGTGACCCTGACCTGTTGGCTCAGTCTCGAAAGGCCTTCGAGCAGAGCCGTCAGCTGAGCATTGACGGCTTTAGCGATCCACTGGAACTGGGTGTCGCCAGCCTCGGCGAAGAGGCCCGCGTCGCCCGCACCGCCGGCGACTGGAACAGCGCCATCGAACTCTACGCCACGCAAAACCTTCAGGGTTCGGCGGTGGGTTACACCTCGCTGAAACTGTTGGTGGCCGACCTCGCGGCGATGCCTGACGATCAACTGGCCGTATTGCTCAACGGCAAACCGGTACAGCAACTGGTGACGGCGTCGTTGATCAGCCGACTGGGCTGGTCATTCGGCGATCAACCGCCGAACGAATTGAAACTGATCAAACGGCTGCAAAACAGCACCCGCGGTAGCCTGGATAACGCTGATCGCCTGGCCGCGGTGAATTATCAACAGGGTGATTACACCAGCGCCAAGGCGTTCCTCGAACACGCCGGTGATGGCGGACTGGCGTGGTGGCTGCGGGCCAAACTGGCGGTGCGCGATGGCGATAAATACGCGGCTGCCGCAGCGTATGCCAAGGCTGCCCAGGCCTTCCCGCAGAATGAGTCGTGGGGGGAGCGGCGGACGCCGGATTGGGACTTCGAAACGCTTCAGCCCAAGTGTCGGGTCGAGGGTGAAAGCGCAATCCTGGCGTTGCAACGCGGGGATTATCTGCAAGCGTTCGATCAGCTTTATCGCAGTAAAGATGTCTACTGGTTCGACGCCGCCACGGTCGCCGAGCGGGTGTTGACCGTCGATGAGCTCAAGCAATACGTCGACACTCAAGTGCCGGCACCAGCGCCACTCACCCAACAGGATCGCGATAACTACGTGCAATTATCGGTGGCGGCGAAACTGCGCAATCTGCTCGGGCGGCGCTTGCTGCGCGAAGAGCGGTACGACGAAGCGCCAGCCTATTTCGATAATGCCGATTTGCAGGCCAAGGCCAAGTGGTACGGGCAGTTGCGCCACGACGCTGAATCAAAATGGTGGCCGACCAAACGGGCATTCGCTTACTACTACGCCGCGACACTGGCCCGTTTCGACGGAATGGAGTTGTTGGGCTACGAGCTGTCCCCGGATTACGCCACCTTCGGCGGCAATTACAGTCTCGAAAGTACAGAACTCAAGGTCGGACCGCTAATCGCCGAAGGTGAAGTGCAGCGCCAGCAAGCCACGGTGGCGCAGCCTGACGAGCGTTTCCACTACCGTTTTGTCGCCACGGCGCTGGCGAGCAAAGCCGCTGATCATCTGCCCCGCAGCAGTCAGGCGTTTGCTTCGGTGCTGTGCAAAGCTTCATCGTGGGGCACCAGCCTGCAAGAGCAAAGCGCGTTCTACCGTCGGTATGTCGAGGAAGGTCCGTATGTGGTGTGGGCCGGCGATTTTGGTCATCAGTGCCAGGATCCAGACTTTCAGAGCGCCAACAAACGCTATGTGACCCAGGTCACCGATGCCGCGCGTTCGCAGCTGCGGCCCTACAAAACACCGTTGCAGATTGGCGGTGTGATAGTGGCCACGGCAGCGGCGCTGTTGCTGATCAATCGCCGCCGTAAAACGCGGTAAGGCTCAAGCTTGTTGCACAAAGGTCAGCCGCACGGCGAAGCCGATCAACAGGCTGCCAAACAGCCATTGCTGCAGGCGCTGGGCCGAAGGACTGCGTTGCAGCCAACGGCCTAGCGCTGCGCCGGTCAGTGCGTAAGCGCTGTCGAACAGCAAACCGACACCGACCAGCACAATTCCGAGGGTCGCAAATTGCGCGAGCACTGGCCCGGCGTGGGGATCGATGAACTGCGGCAGCAGCACCGAGCAGAACAGCAATGCTTTGGGGTTGAGCAGGTTGGTCAGCAAACCGCGCTGGATCGCTGAGCGCCAGCGAGGTTTCTCGGCGGTGGTGTCTGCTCCGTTCAAGTTCGGCAGCATGGTGGTTCGCAGGCATTGAATGCCGATCCACAGTAGATACGCGGCCCCGGCCAGGCGTACCACGTCGAACGTCCAGGGCGCAGCCTTGAACAGTGCCGCCAACCCCAGCGCTGCCAACGCCACATGGCATCCTCGGGCCACACCCAGACCCACCGCAGTGGCCAGCGCCGCGCCTTTGCCCTGACGGGCACCGGTTTGCAACAACAGGATCATGTCCGGGCCCGGCAACAGATAGACCACCGCCAGCGCCATGAAAAACACCCAGAGTCCTGCCACGTTGCACCCCATTCGTTGTCGATTCGGTACGGCCAGTCTAGGGCTGAAGGGCAGGGCAGGTGGTTGCGTAGTTCGCTTCTAAAATGCTTCTGGTTGGCATAACCTGCCACTCAATTGCAGGTAAACCATCAGGATCTGCCAAACCATGAAACTCGACGCCTACGACCGCAAGATTCTCGCTGCGCTGCAACGGGACGGTCGCCTGAGCAATGTGCAACTGGCCGACGAGATCGGTCTGTCCGCCTCTCCTTGTTTGCGCCGGGTACGGATGCTCGAAGAAGCCGGAGTCATACGCGGTTACCAGGCCAATCTGGATCGCGACGAAGTAGGGCTTGGGCTGACGGTGTTTGTCGGGGTCAAGGTCGAGCGGCACAACGATGAACAGGCCGAAGCCTTTCGCCTGGCCGTGACCGCGTTGCCCGAGGTGATTTCGGCGTTTCTGGTGTCAGGGGAATCGGATTTTTTGCTGCAAGTGGTGGTGCCGGACCTGCGCGCCTATGATCGTTTTCTCACGGGGCGTTTGCTGAAATTGCCGGGCGTGAGCGACATCCGTAGCAACTTTGCGATTCATACGGTAAAGACGCCGGGGGCGTTGCCGTTGGAGCATTTACCACAGTAGATCGCGAACACGGGTTGATCCAATACTTCGCAGCAGCCAAAACTTAAACGGGAATTGATTAATCCTGGTGGATAAACTAGCCTTGTGTTTTATATGTGTGAAACACTTTAATCATGAATTTTGAAAATATTCGTTACTATTTTGCTGTGCTTCTTCTAACTCTTGGGACTAATGGTCTTTACGCGGGAGCTATTGTATGGGTAATAAAATACTTCATTCCCTTGGAAGGCATGGTTTTGGGCGCTGCCTATATAGTTACATATACGTTACTCTGTTTTTTCGCGTTTCGTTTTTTAGTCAAAAGGCTACGTGGAGTAGTGTGATTTTAAATGAATTTTGAAAATATTCGTTACTATTTTGCACTGCTTCTTTTGGTCCTTGGGAGCAATGGTCTTTATGCGGCACTTATTGTGCGGGTAATAAAATACTTCATACCCATGGAGGGCATGATTTTGCGCATTGCTTATATAGTTACTTATATTATTCTCTGTGTTTTCTGGTTTCGTTTTTTAGTCAAAAAATTACGTGGCGTAATTTGATTTGAATGGCGGTATAGCGCCTTGTGTCTATTCGGATTTTTCTTTAGAAAGCATTGAATTTAATGTGATGTAGTCAACAAGAGCCTCGAAAAATAGAGCTGCCTTCCCTGTTTGTATGTACGCCCTTTCGTAATTTATTGGGTCATGCCTAAATAGCTGCACCGAGTCAGGCTTACGTATTAGTCTAATAATACCAATGCCAGATAATAGTAAGTCCATAGAACCGTAGAGCATATCTCCCTGGTACTCGCCTCCTAAAGCGTCTTGATAAATCCACCGCACAGGTCCTAGCACGCTAGGTGTTTCAGGGCCGTTATAAATATTGCCAAAGCCTTCATAGATATTATTGGCGCCATGCGCGATAAACATTCCCCCCAATGGCGCGGCCCATCCACCTGAGCCTACAGTAACCGCTACAAACCTCAACTTGCATGGCGCCAGCAACAACACCTATGCCATTTTGAGCATAAAAGATCGCCTTGGAAGATAGCTCTGCATATTCGTTCGTTATCGATTGGACTCCCTCCCATGCAGTGATGAGCCCTTCATCAACGGCCTTGATAATTTCGTTGGCATAAGAAGAAACCATCGAATTGAATTGAAGCTGCGTAATACCGTCATGAAAATGTGTAGCGCCTACTGTGCAGCCTAATGCAACCAGGTCCGCAGCGGCCTTGGTGACGTCATGTATATCGCATGACGTCTCATTCATCTTCGTTCCCCCACGTGCTATAGGCACTTGTACCCGCTTGGATGTGCGTCCAACTAATATCTCGGTAACGAATGGACACCAGCTCTTGCGGCTCCGTGTCAGACATGTGGATAGCGTGAGGGATTTGAAGGTTTACATTCGCAATACGACCGCCCGTTATTTTCACTGAAATATTTATCCTGACCGCCGGCAGGAGCAGTGCGATAAAAATCAATCTTGCACTCAACTTCTTCACCCTCAGCCAGAGCACTGGCTAGCAGTGGTGAAGATTTATCAATGTTTTTGGTAATGGAAATAGGCATATGTTTGCCTCGCCCGCCTGACGTACTGCCATCACTGCCGGTGAACATACTATGGGCGTAAGCCAACACCATGATTTCGTCTTCATGCCCAAACTGGCATTTGTTGCCGATAGAGTCTTGGCTGGAACAGCCGGATGAAATCAGACCCTGCTTTTTACCGGTAATAGTCATGTAGCTATGACTCGCCATGCGCCCACTCCTTGTGGTCAGAATGGGGGGAGTTTAAGGCAAGGGAGGTAGCTACTTATGTAGGTCGTTTCTGAAAATGCCTGTATTTCTTGAAAGGGTAAATCGTGTCGGTCACCACTCTATTGTTTCGTTTGGCACAACCAAGGCTGTGCCATTTCCGTATGCGTTTCGAGCCTTACATTTGCGTCGCCATCCCCTCCACATTCATCGCCGCCTGGCGCAAGGCCTCGGAGCGGGTCGGGTGTGGATGACAAGTCAGGGCAATGTCTTCGGCAGAGGCGCTGAACTCCATGGCAACGCAACATTCGCCGATCATTTCACTGACGCTTGGGCCCACAAGGTGCACGCCGAGAATCTCGTCGGTGCGCTCATCGGCCAGCACTTTGGCGAAGCCTTCGGTTTCGTGATTGATCTTTGCCCGGCTGTTGGCGGTGAAGGGAAACTTGCCAACCTTGTAGGCACGACCTTCGGCCTTAAGCTGCTCTTCGGTCTTGCCGACGCTGGCCAGTTCGGGGTTGGTGTAGATCACGTTGGGGATCAGATCGTAGTTGACCTCGGCCGCCTTGCCGACAATCTGCTCGATGCAGACCATGGCCTCGTCTTCGGCCTTGTGAGCGAGCATCGGACCGGACGTCACGTCGCCGATCACCCAGATGCCAGCAGCTTCGGTGCGATGGCCCTTGTTGGCGAGCATGCCGCGTTTATCCGTGGCGAGGCCGACGTTTTCCAGCCCCAGGCCTTGGGTGTAAGGCCGGCGTCCGATGGATACCAGCACGTAATCCGCTTCAAGCAGTTCGGCGGTGCCACCAGCCGCGGGCTCGACGCTGAGCTGAACGCCGGTCGCCGAGGTTGTGGCGCTGGTGACTTTGGAACTCAACTTGAAGTTGACGCCCTGTTTACTCAACGAACGTTGCAGGGTTTTGCCCGCTTCACCATCCACACCGGGGCAGATCCGGCCGAGAAACTCGACCACGGTCACCTGAGCGCCCAAACGCCGCCACACCGAACCCAGCTCCAGACCGATCACCCCGGCGCCGATCACCACTAGATGCTTGGGCACTTCGGCCAGCGACAGCGCACCCGTGGAGTCGAGGATGCGTTTGTTGTCGATGTCCACACCGGGCAGGGGAGTGGGCTCAGAGCCGGTGGCGATGATGATGTCCTTGGTGTTCAGTTCGGTCTTGCCGCCCTGGCTATCGGTCACCGTCACTTTGCCTCATGGTTGTACTCCTGGAGTGAACGGGGATCAGGATGGGTAAAAGTAGGCCTTCGCTAAAATTACGAACGTAATATGTGCGTTCCGCAGCCTTTCGGTCAAGGCTTCAGCCAAGCGACAGGTTGAGCGTTTTTAGATACAGCATTTAAGAACGGAAATTTCACGGCTTTCGTTATATCGTAACGAATTGCGATATGAGCAACGATAAACACTGGGGTGGTATGCAAGTCGATCTCGATGTCGATGGGACGCAAGTAGCCGGGCTGCCGCGTTTCCAGCAGGCGGTTTTTCAAGGGCGACGATTGCGTCAGTTCGCAATCGGTCTGGGCGCTCTGGCGGCGACAGGTTGGTTGCTGGCGTTTTTTGTCGGGCTGTTTGCGCCGCAGTCGCTCTGGCCCGCGTTGCTGGTCAATCAGAGCGCCGGTTTGCTGGTGCTGGTCGCCGGTTTGCAATCGGCCTGGTGGGTGACGCAATGGCGTGCGCGGGCGTTGAACCCGGTCGTGCAGGTCGTCGTTGCTGACGAAGTCGTTGCCCCGGTGGGCTGGTACGAACGGCTGCTGGATCGGCTCAGCCAGCGATGGCTGCGGATGCTGGTGCAGATCGGCGCCCCGACGCTGTGGCTCGCGGGTTGGTCGCTGTTGACGTTGTTGAGCATCGAACACGTCTGGAACCTGGCACTGCCGCCCACCGCGCTGGGGTTGTCGGCCAGCGTCGGTGCGGCGCTGTCGTTGTTGCTGGCCTTCGGTTTGCTGGTGCTGGAACGTCAACTGGCGCAGGAAAACGTCGCCCAATGGCCCGAAGCAGCATCGCTGGCGCAGCTGACACGGGTGGCGATCATTGGCCTGGTGCTCAGCGCTTTGTGCCTGTTGTTGGGAGGCGAAACTTCGGTCTGGCCGGTGCGTCTGGCGGTGCTGATCGGCCTGCTGCCGGGGCTCGTCGCCGCCGAACTACTGCTGCGTGCCATGCTGTCGTTGTTCAGTCCGCCGCGCGAACAACTCGAACCTGCGTTGCTGGCGCGCAGCTTCGTCGCCGACATGCTGCGCTGGCCGCCGCAACCCTTGTTGGCGTTGCAGCACGAATTGCACAACCGCTTCGGCATCGACCTGCGGCAGATCTGGGCCTTCACTTACATGCGTCGGGCATTTTTGCCGGTGCTGACCGTGGTCTCGATAGTGGGTTGGTCACTGACCGGCATTCACGAAATACCGCTGCAAGGGCGGGGCATCTACGAGCGATTCGGCAAACCGGTGGAGGTATTCGGTCCTGGTTTGCACGCAGGTTTGCCCTGGCCTCTGGGCCGAGTGTTGAGCGTCGAGAATGGCGTGGTTCACGAGTTGGCCACCAGTGTTGGCGACACACCGGCGCCGGTCGTGGCCGAACCCGCCGAAGGCCCGGCGCCCGCGATTGCCAATCGCTTGTGGGACGCCAGCCATGTGAACGACAAATCCCAAGTTATCGCCAGCAGCCGAGCCGACAAGCAGAGCTTCCAGATCGTCAACATGGACGTGCGTTTCGTCTATCGCATCGGTCTGAGCGATCAAGCGGCGTTGGCCGCGACCTACAACAGCGCTGATGTCCCGACGCTGATCCGCAGCACCGTCAGCCGGATTCTGGTCCACGATTTCGCTTCGCGAACCCTCGACGGTTTGCTCGGTGAGGACAGGGTAGGGCTCGCCGAAGAGATTGGTCGGGCGGTACAGGCTGACCTGCACAAGCTCGACAGCGGCGTGGAAATTCTCGCCACCGTGGTCGAGGCGATTCATCCGCCGGCCGGCGCCGCCAATGCCTATCACGGCGTTCAGGCTGCACAGATTGGCGCCCAGGCATTGATTTCCCGCGAGCGTGGGGCGGCGGCGGAAGCCACCAACCAGGCGCAATTACAGGCCAGCATCGCTCGCGATCAAGCGACGGCCAGCGCTCGTGAAATCAACGCCACCGCCCAAGCGGCAGATCTGAGATTCGCTGCCGAGCAAAAGGCCTACGCCAGTGCCGGCCAGGCCTTCTTACTGGAGCAGTACTTCAGCCAACTGTCCCAAGGCCTGGCCAATGCCAGGTTGCTGGTGCTCGATCATCGTCTGGGCGGTACCACTAACGCGCCGACCATCGACCTCCGTACATTCACGCTGCCGGCTGACCCTGCGCCGGCGCGTAAAACCGCTCAGCCAGGAGCTGCCAATTGAGCCAGTCGCACACCCACGATCACGATGACCACACTGGCCACGATCACGGCCATGGCGGGCATCACCACGGCCATCACCATCACCACCACGGTGATCCCCAAGAAGCGGGCCCGTTCCCGTGGCGGCGAATGGGCTGGGCAGTCTTGCTGGTGGCGTTTGCCATCGCGGCAGCGAGCCTGGTGCAGGTGCGTTCGGGGGAGGCCACGGTGATCACGCGTTTCGGCAATCCTTCGCGGGTATTGCTGGAACCAGGTCTTGGCTGGCGTTGGCCTGCTCCTTTTGAAGCGGCGATTCCTGTCGATCTGCGACTGCGCACGACTTCGAGTGGTTTACAGGACGTGGGTACGCGGGACGGTTTGCGCATCATCGTTCAGGCTTACGTGGCCTGGCAGGTTCAGGGTGATCCGGACAACGTGCAACGTTTCATGCGCGCCGTACAGAATCAGCCGGACGAAGCAGCGCGGCAGATTCGCACGTTTGTTGGTTCTGCACTGGAAACCACGGCCAGCAGTTTTGACCTGGCTAACCTGGTAAACACCGACGCCAATAAAGTACACATCGCTGATTTTGAAGCGCAGTTGCGTCAGCAAATCGATCAGCAGCTGCTCACGACTTATGGCGTGCGAGTGCTGCAAGTCGGTATCGAGCGTCTGACCTTGCCGTCGGTAACCCTCACCGCTACGGTCGATCGCATGCGTGCCGAGCGTGAAACAATCGCCACAGAACGCACGGCCATCGGTAAGCGCGAAGCGGCGCAAATCCGTTCCGCTGCCGAGCGTGATGCACGAATCGTACAAGCCGATGCGACGGTGAAAGCTGCCGATATCGAAGCTCAATCGCGCGTCGAAGCCGCGCAGATTTACGGTCGCGCCTACGCCGGGTCGCCACAGCTCTACAACCTGCTGCGCTCCCTCGACACACTGGGCACGATCGTCACGCCCGGCACAAAACTGATTCTGCGCACCGATGCCGCGCCGTTCCGGGTGTTGGTTGACGGTCCGCCGACCCTTGATAACAAGTCCGGGTCGCAGCCATGAAATTAGTTCCACGTGGAACAAATGAGTTAAGCAGTCCCTGGATTCAAGCGGGGCGCTTGGCTTTTTTGGCTCTTTACGCCGTGACGGTACTGGCCGCTTTGGTGTGGGCATTTTCCAATGTGCGGCAGATCGATCCGCAAAATCGCGCTGTGGTTTTGCACTTCGGCGCGCTGGATCGCATCCAGAATGCTGGCCTGCTGTTGGCCTGGCCGCGTCCGTTTGAGCAGGTGATTTTGTTGCCCGCGGCGGATCGGGTGATGGAGCGTCGGGTGGAAAACCTGCTGCGCACCGATGCCGCGTTGCAGGCAGACCGATTCGCGAGTTTCGCTACACCGATCAGCGATGCACTCGCCGGCTCCGGTTATTTGCTCACCGGTGACGCGGGCGTGGTGCAACTGGATGTGCGGGTTTTCTACAAAGTCACCGAGCCGTATGCCTTCGTTCTTCAAGGCGAACATGTGTTGCCGGCATTGGATCGATTGGTGACTCGCAGCGCGGTGGCCCTTACTGCCGCACGAGATCTGGACACTATTCTGGTTGCTCGACCGGAGCTGATCGGCGCCGATAGTCAGGCTGCTGAACGCCGCGAACGGTTGCGCGGTGATCTGGTGCAAGCCATCAATCAGCGCCTGGCTGACCTGACTGCGACGGGGCAGGGGTTAGGCATTGAAGTGACGCGGGTCGACGTGCAATCGAGTCTGCCCGGGCCAGCAGTCAACGCCTTCAATGCTGTACTGACCGCCAGTCAACAAGCCGACAAAGCCGTGGCCAATGCTCGCACTGAAGCCGAGAAGCTGACTCAGACTGCCAACGAACAAGCCGATCGCACGCTGCAAGTCGCTCACGCCCAAGCGAGCGAACGGCTGGCCAAAGCCTCGGCTGACACGGCCACGGTATTGAGTCTGGCCAAGGCGCAACAACAAGGGACCGACCCGCAAATGCTGCTGCGCATCTACCGCGAGCGGATGCCGAAGATTCTCGGTCAGGCCGGTTCGGTGACCACGGTCAATCCGAAAGACGATTCCCGCCTGATCATTCAGGGAGCTGCACAATGACCCCCCAAACCGCCGCCGCACCGAGCATGTTGTCCTCGGCTGAACAACGCAGCGCCGCCCGCCAATTGACCCTGGCCATGCTCGCACTTGGCCTGCTCGCGCTCGGCCTGACCTGGCGCTGGTTGTCGCCGGAGCAGACGGGCGTCAGTCAATTGCTGCTGGGCTTTGCTTCGTTATTGGTGGCCGTGCCCGTGATGCGTTCAGCCTGGTACAGCCTGCGTTATCCGAGCCTGCACGGGATCACTGATCAATTGATCGCCCTGGCCATGCTGGGGGCGTGGGCCACGGGTGATCTGCTGACCGCAGCGTTGCTGCCAATCATCATGATCTTCGGTCACGTGCTGGAAGAGCGCAGCGTGATCGGTTCCCAAGAGGCGATTCGCGCCCTCGGCAAACTGACGCGCAGCCATGCGCGCAAAGTTCAGGCCGATGGCGCTATCGTCGAAGTCGATAACGGCACACTCAAGGCCGGCGACCTCGTCGAGGTGCGCGCGGGTGATCGGGTGCCGGCGGATGGTCGGGTGTTGTCCGGTCAGGCGAGCCTGGACACCGCTTCGATTACTGGCGAATCGGTGCCGATGGAGGCGGGCGTCGGCATGCAAGTCTTCGGCGGCGCGATCAACCTCGACGGTCTGCTGCGTATTGAAGTGACTCGCACCGGCAATGAGTCGACCCTCGGAAAAGTCATTGCGCTGATGCAAAGTGCCGAGCGTTCCAAACCACCGATCACGCGTTTGCTGGAACGCTACGCCGGTAGCTACATGGTGCTGGTGTTGCTGCTGGCCGCCGTGACCTGGTTCGTCACTAACGATGCTCAGGCCATGCTCGCGGTGTTGGTGGCGGCCTGTCCTTGTGCATTGGTGTTGTCGGCACCGGCCACGGCGATTGCTGGGGTGGCGGTGGCCGCTCGCCACGGGATTCTGATTCGCAGCTCCGCGTTCCTCGAAGAGCTGGCAGACCTGACTTCCTTGGTGGTCGATAAAACCGGAACCCTGACCTTTGGCACCTTGCGTTTGCAATCCATCGACAGTCCGCTCGAGGATCGCAGCCACGTCCTTAAACTCGCTGCCAGTCTCGGTTCTGCCAGCAGTCATCCGGTCAGCCGCGCGCTCGCCGGGTTGGTCACCCAGGAACATTTTCTGCTGCTCTCGGACATTCACGAGCGTCAGGGGCTGGGTGTGGTGGCGATGACGGAGCAGGGCGAGGCGGCGCTCGGTCGTCCCGAGTTGTTCACCCAATTGGGCATCGCCACTTCAAGTGTCCCCGACCACGATGGCCCGATTGCCGGGTTGGCGCTCAACGGTGAATTCCTCGCCTGGCTGTTGCTGGCCGACAGCGTCAAACCTGAAGCTCGATTTGCTTTGAGCGAGCTACGAGAGTTGGGGTTGGGTAGGCAGTTGCTGCTGACAGGTGATCGGCAAAGCGTCGCGCACACATTGGCGCGAGATGTCGGGATCAGCGACGTTGAAGCTCAAGCATTGCCCGAGGACAAACTCAATCGCGTGCTGAAGGAAATCGGCAGCGGCTTCCGGCCGATGGTCGTGGGAGATGGGATCAACGATTCGCTGGCGCTCAAGGCCGGTGTGGTCGGCGTGGCCATGGGAGCGGGCGGGGCGGACATCGCGCTGGCCTCGGCCGACATCGTCCTGATCGGCAGCGACCTGCGTCGACTTGGCACGTGTGTGCGCTTGAGTCGCCAATGCCGGCACACGTTGCAGGTTAATGTGATCATCGGTCTGGGCTGGACGCTGGCGATTGTAGCCTTCGCCGCCTTCGGTTGGCTTGGCGCTGCGGGAGCGATGATTGCTGCACTGTTGCATAACTTCAGCACGTTGCTGGTGTTGGGGAACGCCGGGCGTTTACTGCGTTTTCAGGAACCATTGCTCAAGCTTAAGGAAGAGGATTGAGCACGGCGGGTGAATGCTCTAAACAGCGCGATTACGGTCGATTTCAAGTTTTCAGAACTGTACGACGAATTCGTAGTCATCTAGGTGAGGGCAATCACTTTTGTGAATTCGCGACGGTTGGTTCGAGCGTTGCGAATCATAGAAAAGGGCTATTAATTCGGTAGTCAACTATTTTTCAAGGATGGTCTACCCTCACATCAGACGTCTGAAACAAGAGGGACTATCCATGCTCGCGCACCTTCCTCCGGCCTTACAGAATCTGCAGTTACCGCTACGCCTGCGACTCTGGGACGGCCATGAATTCAATCTGGGGCCGACGCCCAGCGTCACGATTGTGGTCAAGGACCCACAAATGGTTACCCAGTTCACTCATCCAAGCCTGGACGCGCTCGGGACGGCGTTTGTCGAAGGCAAACTTGAGCTGGAAGGTTCCATCAGCGAGGTGATTCGCGTCTGTGATGAATGGACCCAGGCGTTGCTCGGAGACCAGGATAGTCAGCCAGTGCGCACTGCTCACGACAAGGAGACCGACGCCAAGGCGATTTCCTACCACTACGACCTTTCCAACGCGTTTTATCAGCTGTGGCTCGACAGCGACATGGCGTATTCCTGCGCTTATTTCGAGACCGGCAGTGAAACGCTGGAGCAAGCCCAACAAGCCAAATTCCGCCACCTGTGCCGCAAGCTGCGGCTGCAACCAGGTGAATACCTGCTGGATGTCGGTTGCGGCTGGGGCGGACTGGCACGGTATGCCGCGCGGGAGTGTGGCGCGAAGGTGTTCGGGATCACACTCAGTAAAGAGCAATTGGAACTTGCCCGTGAGCGCGTGACGGCCGAAGGCCTGGACGATCTGGTCGAACTGCAACTGCTCGACTACCGCGACTTGCCTCAGGACGGTCGCTTCGACAAAGTGGTCAGTGTCGGCATGTTCGAACACGTTGGCCACGCCAATCTGGCCGAGTACTGCAAAACCTTGTTCGGTGCGGTGAAAGAGGGCGGCCTGGTGATGAACCACGGGATCACCGCCAAGCACATCGATGGCCGTCCAGTGGGGCGCGGTTTCGGTGAATTCATCGAGAAGTATGTGTTCCCCAATGGCGAGCTGCCGCATCTGGCGATGATCTCTGCCGAGATCAGCGAAGCGGGGCTGGAGATCGTCGACGTCGAGAGTCTGCGCCTGCATTACGCGCGTACCCTGGACCACTGGAGCGAACGCCTGGAAGACAATCTGGAAGCGGCTTCCAGGCTGGTACCAGAGCAGGCCTTACGGATCTGGCGGCTGTACCTGGCAGGATGCGCTTACGCGTTCGCCAAGGGCTGGATCAACCTGCACCAGATTCTCGCGGTGAAAGCCCACCCGGATGGCAGCCATGAACTGCCATGGACGCGAGACGATATCTACAACCCTTAAAGTATCGGTGAAATGAGCCGGGCGACCCGCATGCCGACCTGTTGCAGGCGGCGAGTGTCCCGGCTTTCTTCTTTGGCGATCTCGTGAGCCTGGGCGAAGTCATCGTTGAGCATCTGTTCTACTTCGGCGGCAAACGTGCTGTCGACCGTCAACAACATCACTTCAAAATTCAGCCGGAACGAGCGGTTGTCCAGATTGGCACTGCCAATGGCGCTGATTTCGCTGTCGATCAACACCACTTTCTGATGCAGGAAGCCAGGCTCGTAGCGGAACACCCGCACGCCAGCGCGCACGGCCTCGAAGGCATAAAGGCTGGAGGCGGCGTAGACGATCCGGTGGTCCGGTCGTGAGGGCAGCAGCAGCCGCACATCTATGCCACGCATAGCCGCCAGCCTTAACGCAGCGAACACGGCTTCGTCGGGGATGAAATAAGGGCTGGTGATCCACACCCGCTCGGTTGCCGCATGGATGGCTTCGACGAAGAATAACGAACAGGTTTCGTAGGAATCCGCCGGACCGCTGGCGAGCAATTGGCAGAGCACGCCGTCGTCCGGGTAAACGTCCGGCAGGATCAGCGGCGGCAATGAGCGGGCAGCCCAAAACCAGTCTTCAGCGAAAGATTCCTGCATGCAGGCAACCACCGGCCCGCGTACTTGCACATGGGTATCGCGCCACGGGGCGAGGGGTGGTTTCTCGCCCATGTATTCGTCGCCGACGTTATGCCCACCGACGAAACCCAGCATTCCATCGACCACCACAATCTTGCGGTGGTTGCGGAAGTTGACCTGGAAGCGGTTGAGCCAGCCGCTGCGGGTGGCAAAGGCTTTGACCTCGACGCCGGCATCGCGCAGCGGCTGCACGTAACTGTGAGGCAGGGAATGGCTGCCGATGCGGTCGTACAATAAATAAACCGCCACGCCTTCGGCGGCTTTCTGCAGTAGCAAGGTTTGCAGGCGTTGACCGAGGCGATCGTCGTGAATGATGAAAAACTGAATCAGCACCGCTTCCTTCGCGTTGCTGATGGCTTCAAAAATGGCGTTGAAGGTGGCCTGGCCGTTGATCAGCAAACGCACTTCGTTATTCGCCAGGCACGGCATGCGCCCCAGTTTCGGCATGGCCCTCAAGGACGCGTAAGCACTTGAGGCGCGAGCGGTCAGCGCCTCTTCTACCCAAGGGCGCCAGTTCAGCTCTGAGATAGCCTTGCGCATTTCTTCGTTGGCCTGGCGCCGAGCCTTGATGTAACCATCGAAGGTACTGCGGCCGAAGACTAGATAGGGGATGAGCGTGAGGTAGGGAATAAACAGCAACGACAGGGCCCAGGCGATCGATCCCTGGGCGGTCCGGACGGTGAGCACGGCGTGGATGGCAGCGATCAGGCCCAACGTGTGAAGCAGTGCAATCATGTAGCCGAAAATATGCGGTCCAAAGTAATCCATGGGGGCAGCCTTGCTCCTGAAGATTCAATGCTTAACAGACCATGTTCCGTGCAGAATGTCGCTATTTAATTGGCCCATGAACCGAAGCCGCTGGCTGACGTCTAACGGCCACTACTGATCAGGAGTTACTCGATGAACGTTCGTCTGCTGGGTTTGGCCATGGCTATTGGTTTGTCACTTCCTGTGGCCGCTCAGGCGCAGATGCTGCAGCCCGGTTTGTGGGAAATGACCACAAGCAACATGAAGGTCGATGACCAGAATCTCCCGGATTTGCAGCTGATCCTTGGCCAGATACAGAGCCAGATGACCCCGGCACAGCGTGCGCAGCTGGAGAAGCAGGGCATCACCATGGGGGGCAAGGGGATTCGGGCTTGCCTGACGCCGGAACAGGTGAAGAGCGACGACATTCCGCTGACCGATCCACAGTCGGGTTGCAAGCAGGAAATCACCGACCGCACCGGGAATCAGTGGAAATTCCGCTTCAGCTGTCCGAAAGCGCAGGGCACTGGTGTCGCCACTTTCCTCAGTGATCGTGAGTTCACCACTAAGGTTAATGGCACGTTCAACGCCACCGGCATTCAGCAGAAGGGCAGCCTCGATAGCCGCGCCGTGTGGTTGGGGCAGGATTGCGGGACCGTCAAGCCGAGAGCCTAAAAGCTTCGCCAACAGGTCCGCTCCCTACATGGCCGTATGGGGGCGGACTTGATTCAACCACTCGCACACCGCGTCTATCGCCATCCTCCCGAAGTCTTCCCCGGTGCGGCTCCGCACACTGACAAACCCACCTGCTTTTTCTTTCTCCCCGATCACCACCAGATACGGCACGTGTTGACTGTGCTCGCGAATTTTTTGACGGACTTTCTCGTGACGCAGATCCGCGCGGGCGCGCACGCCACTTCGGCGCAATGCCTCGGTCACCGATTGCGCGTAATCCGCCTGACGTTCGTCCATGCTGACAATGATGACGTGTGGCGGCGTCCGCCAGTTTTCCAGCTCCTGTTGGCAGGGCCAGCACGTACCATAAATCCGCTGCTGCAACGTCCCGCTGATGTGGTCGAGGGTGAACGCTTGCAGCACTCTGGTCGCGGGGACATGCGGGCCAACTGTCGTAGACTCGAAGTTCCCCAAGCGGTACAGCTGCGTCTTCCCTTGACGGCGGATCGAGTGATTGGTCGCCGCCAGAGCCTGCATGCGCGCTTCGATCAGTGGCAGATCTGCCTGCGTTAGGGATCGCTCGGCAGAAAATTCATAAAAGAACCCGTCGCCCAGCACCGTTCCTGCGTGCAGTTGCACCTGTGGATGGAGTTGCTTGAGGGCCATGGCCAGCATCAGTGCACAGGAGCGTCGCAGGATCTCCAGCCCATCGGGCTCTTGAGGCGTGACGATGTTGACCCGGGCATCGGCCTCGATCATGAACTCACAGTCCACCAAGATGCCGTCCACTCGGCCGGCCACCGCCGCTTTTGCCAGTCCGGATCCGATACTCGCGGCGAACTCGTACACCGACAGTGGCCGGTCGTATTCACGCAATGAACCGTCGCTAAGGGTGATGTGAATCATGTCGGTGCTCTCCAGTGCTAGCGCATAAACCGTAGAGGTAATCCCTGACAGTTGTCATTAAGACGTTTGTCGTGCCAGGCAATTTGTCCCGACACGATCGTGCTGCCGACGCTGTGGCGAAAACGCTGTCGGGCAAAAGGTGTCCAGCCGCATTGAGACAGGATCGGCTGCTGGGACACGGCGACACCGCCGGGTTCGGGTTTGATCAGAACGAGGTCGGCCCAATAGCCTTCGCGCAGATAACCGCGGTCGGGAATGGCGAACAGATCGGCGACGCGATGACTGGTCTTGGCCACGAGCGTGGTGATCGGCAGAACTTCATCCGCGACCAATTCCAGCAGCGCGGGCAGGGCATGTTGCACCAACGGTAAGCCGGCAGGCGCCTGGCTGTATAGCCGCTGTTTTTCATCCCAGGTGTGAGGCGCGTGATCGCTGCCGATCACGTCGAGCCGATGGCTCAGCAATGCTTCGCGCAAGGCATCGCGGTCGGCCTGGGTTTTGATCGCCGGGTTGCACTTGATCAGGTTGCCGAGGCTTTGGTAATCCCGGTCATCGAACAGTAAGTGGTGAAGGCAGACTTCGGCGGTGATGCGTTTCTGGGCGAGTGGCTTGTCTTCGAACAACGCCAGTTCGCGGGCGGTGGTCAGGTGCAGAACATGCAGTCGGGTGCCGTGACGCCTGGCGAGGTCCACGGCCATTGAGGAGGAGCGAAAGCACGCCTCGGCGTTGCGGATCAGCGGGTGGGCCGCCGCTGGAATGTGTTCGCCGAACAAGTCGCGCAGGTTCGCGGCGTTGGCGTCGATACTGGGCGTGTGTTCGCAGTGGGCCAACAAAAGGGTCGGCACCTCGGCGAATAACCGCTCGAGAATCTGAGGGTCATCGACCAGCATGTTGCCGGTCGAAGCGCCCATGAACACTTTGACGCCGGCTACTTCACAGGGATTCAGCGCGGCGATGGTGTCGAGATTGTCGTTACTCACGCCGAAATGAAAGCCGTAATTAGCGACGGAACTGATCGCCGCTCGACGCTTTTTGTCGGCCAGTGCGCTGAGGGTCAGGGTCGCCGGATTGGTGTTGGGCATGTCCATGAAGCTGGTGATGCCGCCAGCCACGGCGGCTCGGGATTCGGTGTAAAAGCTGCCTTTGTCCGGCGAGCCTGGATCGCGGAAGTGCACTTGGTCGTCGATCATTCCTGGCAGCAGCCATTGCCCTTGTGCATCGATTTCCACGTCGGCATTTTCACCGTGGATGCTGCTGGCGATCTTCACGATTCGACCGTTGCTCACCAACAGATCACCGTCAAACTCACGGCCTTCATTCACCAGCCGGGCATTGCGAATCAGCACGCTGCTCATGGTCAGAACTCGTTCTGCAGGGCTTTGTAGCCGCGCACCAGGTCGACGTTGGTACGCGCCACGTCCTCGGAAAACTCCGAGGCGCTGACGCTTACCGGTGGGAACTGCGACAGATCTGTCTTTGGGCCGATGCGGGTGGTGGAGGGCACGTAGAAGTCTTCGGGCAAGTCGCGGCCATCGACCACCGAGTTGTGCCGCACCACGCAACCGTCACCGACTACGCAGTTGAACAGCACGCTGTTGAAACCGATAAACACCCGGTCGCCAACCTTGCACGGACCATGAACGATCGAGCGGTGGGCGATCGAACTGAACTCGCCGATGGTCACTGCCGCGCCGGACTTGGAGTGGATCACCACGCCATCCTGGATGTTCGAGTTGGCGCCGATGGTGATCGGCTCCATCTCGCCTGAGGCATCCACTTCGTCAGCGCGTATCACCGCGTAAGGACCGACGAAGACGTTCTCGCCGATCACCACTTTGCCGCAGATGATGGCGGTTTTGTCCACGTAGGCAGATTCCGCTATCACCGGCAAATCACCGGAAGGATTCTTGCGGATCATGGCTTGCTCAACGCGTCGTAGAGGGTGTTGAGGTTGTACTCGAACAACCCGACGAAGGTGCTGGCCGGACCGGTCTGCGCGAGCGCATCGGAGTACAACGTGCCACCGATGTGCGCGCCGCTTTCATCGGCAATCTGCTTGAGCAGGCGTGCATCCTTGATGTTTTCCATGAACACCGCTTTGACCTTGGCCTGGCGTATCTGGGTGATCAGTGCGGCGACTTCGGCGGCTGACGGTTCGCGCTCAGTGGACAGGCCTTGAGGCGCCATGAAGTCGATGCCGTAAGCCTGACCGAGATAACCGAAGGCGTCATGGGACGTCACGATTTTGCGATTGCCCGGTGGCAGTAAACCGAGTTTGGCCTTGGCTTCGGCAAGCAGCGCGTAGATCTGTTTCAGGTAGGCCTGACTGTTGCGTTCGTAGTCGTTTTTATTCGTCGGGTCGGCGGCGATCAGCGCCTTGGTGATGTTGCTGACATACAGGTCAGCGTTCGCCAGATTGTGCCACGCGTGCGGGTCGGGAATCGTCTCGCCATCTTCATCCAGGGAGCGCGGGATGACGCCGTGGCTCGCGCTGATCACTGGCGCTTTGGTCTCGGTGCTGGTCACCAGACGGTCCAGCCATGGCTCGAAACCCAAGCCGTTTTTGATGATGAGTTTGGCTTTGAGCAACCCCTTGGCGTCGTCCGGCGTCGGCTCGTACGTGTGAGCATCGGCATCCGGGCCGACCATGTTGGTGATCTGGATATGGTCGCCGCCGACTTGATGGGTCATGTCGGCGAGGATGCTGAAACTGGTGACTACCTGAAGTCTTTCCGCAGCAGACAGCGACATCGACAGCATCAAACTGAACAGCACGAGCAAAACGCGCATCGGGTAACACCTCATTGGGATGTGAGCAAAGGCGGGTGGCGCAGCAAACCGTGCACCGGTCCGAACACCACGGACAGCAGATACAAACCGCCAGCCACCAGCACGATCGCCGGGCCACTGGGGAGCGAGTAGTAGAACGACAGCAACAGTCCGAGCCACACCGAGAGGCAGCCGAGCAGGGCGGCGATGGCCATTAACGTCGGCAAGCGACGACTCCAGAAGCGCGACGCGGCGGCGGGCAACATCATCAAACCGACGACCATCAGCGCACCGATGGCTTGAAAACCGATCACCAGGTTCAGCACCACCAGGGTTAGAAATACGCCGTGAGCCAGAGGGCCGAGTCGGCTGACGGTTTGCAGAAAGAGTGGGTCGAGGGTGTCCAGCAACAGCGGTTTGTAGATGAACGCCATGGCGATCAGGCTGAAGCCGGAGACCCAGAGCATGCCCGTCAACGTCGGGCCATCGACCGCCAGCGCCGAGCCAAACAACAGGTGCAACAGGTCCAGACGTTTGCCGGCGATGCCGAGGATCAGCACCCCGCAGGCAAGGGAGATCGGGTAGATCGCGGCGAGGCTGGCGTCTTCTCGCAGGCCGGTGCGACGGGTGATCCAGGCGGCGAGTCCGGCCATGCCGAGACCGGCACCGAGGCCGCCGACGGTCAGCGCCGGCAGACTCAATCCGGCGAACCAAAAGCCCAATGCGGCCCCCGGCAGAATACCGTGAGCCACCGCGTCGCCGATGAGGCTCATGCGTCGCAGGATTAAAAACACACCCAACGGTGCGGTGCTGCATGCCAGAACCAACCCGCCGAGAAGTGCTCGCCGCATGAACACGAACTCGTGGAACGGTTGCCAAAGATGAGCGGCAGCGAGCATCAGGCCACCCGCGTATGTGGTTGTTGATGGATCAGATCAACGCTCGACCCAAGGACGCAGCCGGTGCTTTTGATCAGCAATGTTTGGGGAATGTATTGGCGAACGGCGGCCAGGTCATGGCACACGATCACCTGGGTTCGGCCTTCGGCATGCCAGGCGTGGATGTGTGTCCAGAGCAGCGCTTGGCCGAGTTCGTCTAGGGCGGCGTGGGGTTCGTCGAGCAATAGCAATGGTGCGTCGGCGAGGCTTAAACGGGCGAGTAGGGCACGCTGTAGTTCGCCACCGGACAATGCCATCAAAGGGCGCTGTTCCAAACCGGTCAGACACCAGTCTTCCAGGACGGCTTTGAGGCGTTGTCTGCGTATCTCGGGAGACTGCGTGCTACCCCAGAAACCGGCGGCCACTAACTCTTGCAAGCTGATGGGGAATTGGCGGTCCAAGTGTTGTTGCTGGGGTAGGAACGACAGCTTGCCCTTGCGTTGAACATCCAGGATGACTTTGCCGGTCAGCGGTTTTTGCAAGCCTACGATGACTTTCAGCAGGCTACTTTTTCCCGAACCGTTGGCACCGATTACGGCGGTGAGACTTCCTTTGGCCAGTTCGAAATCCACGGTAGGAGTCAGTGGCTGGCCGGGTGCACCCCAACGCAAGGCTTGGCAATGAATCATGCGGCCTCCCAGTTCCAGCGACTTTCGGCGACCGCATCGTGCGCGTGAAGACTTTCTGCGTGGATGACTCGTATGTGGAAGGCGTTGATGCCGGGTGAGCGTTTCAGCGCCAGGTTCAAACGTCGTGCGGCGTCTTCGCAGAACATCAGGTTCTGACCGTTGGCCAACGCGAAGGCTTGTTCGTCGGCGCGTTTTACGGCGGTTTGTACGGCGGTGCCGAGGGCCGCTTCGGCGTCGTTGATGATCGCGATCAGCGGTAAGTCATCCAGATAGTCGTCCAGTCGTAGCCGCATTTTTGCATTGCTCCGTTGGCTGTGAGGCGTTGCGACGATGCCTTTTGTGGAGCCGAGCCAAGTCAACACATCGGCATGTTGCAAAGGCTTGTTGGCGAAGTCATCGACGAATTGCTGCTGAATCAGCTGTCGGGAAAGCGCGGCCGAACACGGACAGGTCGAGGAATAAGGCACGTCGATTTTTAGTTCCACGTGGAACATAGCGTTTTTCAAACGTGCTTCGATGCTCACTGGATAGGTTTTCCAGCCGGCCAATGGACTGACCAGCGCCGGTCTTTTGAGCAGTAAATCGGTGTGTATTTTTAAGTACGCGCTGCTGGACAATCCTTCATGAGTCTCGAGAAAACTTTGCAAAACTCGCCGCAACAAGGCGGGCGTCAGGTTTTCTTGCTCGAGCATTTCCAGCGCCAAGTACAGCCGCGACATATGAATCCCTCGCGCCTCTCCATCATCGAGGCTAACGCCGGCGTCGGCTTTTGCACTCAGTCGTTGACCATCGAACAAAACAGGAAGAGCAATGCCGCACATGCCCACCCAATCGAGTGGCAGGGCTTGGCGTGAGGCCTGCGCGGCGATATCCGGCAGAGTCAGCGCATTCATGAGCAGGTCCATCGTGGGAGTCGATTCTGTATGTTATGTTATTACATTAAAATCAACCATGCCTTTTTTGTGAACAGGCTTTCATCATGCACAGACGTCAGTTGTTGAACTTGATCCTGGCCAGCGCGGCCTTCGCTTTACCGTTTGGCGTCTCGGCCACACAGATTCGCAATGCGCGGCTCTGGCGTTCGGATGACAAGCTGCGATTGGTGTTCGATCTGAGCGGGCCGGTGCAATACAAGACGTTTTCCCTGAGCGCTCCCGAACGGCTGATCATCGATCTGAGTGGTGCCAACCTCAGTGGCGACTTCCGTCAGTTGGCGCTCAGCAACACCGTGATTCGCTCGATACGCTCCGGGCCCTTCGGCCAGGGCGATACGCGAATCGTCCTCGACCTCAGCGGCCCGGTGCAGCTCGCCAGTTTTTTGCTGCCGCCACAGGACGGTCAGGGTCATCGACTGGTACTTGATCTGAACACTGCTGCACCGATTCAAATGGCGGCTTCGCCCAAGGCGTCCGTCGACAAGGCTCACTCCAAGCGCGACATCATCGTCGTAGTCGACCCTGGTCACGGCGGCAAAGACCCCGGTGCGGTCGGCGCCAAAGGTGAACGTGAGAAAGACGTGGTGTTGTCTATCGCCCAGTTGTTGGCCAAGCGGCTGAAGCGCGAGAAGGGCTTCGACGTGAAACTGGTGCGCAACGACGACTTCTTCGTACCGCTGCGTAAACGCGTGGAGATTGCCCGCAAGCACAACGCCGACATGTTCATCTCGGTGCACGCGGACGCGGCGCCGCGTCTCACCGCGTCAGGCGCCTCCGTGTATTGCTTGTCTGAAGGTGGAGCGACTTCCGCCACGGCACGCTTCATGGCGCAACGGGAGAACGGCGCGGACCTGCTGGGGGCTACCAACCTGCTTAATCTCAAAGACAAGGACCCGATGCTCGCCGGGGTCATTCTCGACATGTCGATGAACGCGACCATCGCCGCCAGTTTGCAGTTGGGCAGCTCGGTGCTCGGCAGTCTGGCGGGCATCACCACGCTGCATCAGAAGCGCGTGGAACAAGCGGGATTGCGGTGCTGAAGTCGCCGGACGTGCCGTCGATCCTGGTGGAAACCGCCTTCATCTCCAACGCTCGCGACAGTCAGCGACTGGTCACCGCGCGCCATCAGCAGGCCGTAGCCGATGGCTTGTTCGAAGGGTTACAGCGCTACTTCCAGAAAAATCCGCCGGTAAACAGTTATATCGCTGGCAGCAAGAGCAAAAAAAATCCCAAGCCTAACATCCCGCAATTCGGCTACAGGTGAACTTGCCGCTGCTGCCACCAGAACTGGAAAACCGATTGATGGTGGTCCAGCCGACGCGACGGTTGTAGCCGACCCAGGCCTCGCCATCGGAAGCGAGCCCAGTGAAAAACGTGAGTTGTCCGTAGCGACTGTTGGTCTGTGCCCAGTGGCGTTTTCCGGCCGCTTCGAAGCCCCGCAAATAGATCGTGCTCCCGACGGTGTTGACGCTGTAGGCATTGCCGTCGCCATCCACGCAGGCCAGCAGATTGGCGCTTCGGGTGCATTTGGCCAGGCTCGGGATTTGCGCCCAGGCGTCGACAGCGATCAGCAGCGAAAAGCTCATCAGCGTTATTTTCAGGGCTACACGCATAGGATTTCTCACGGACCGGACAGGCTTGAGCATCGTGCCCTTTGTCGTCGTGGGCAAGAGGAGAGTGGCTTGATTGTGTTGTTATACTATAACATCAAGTTAAGCCCGACACTGCGACCGGGCATCTCTGTGAGGAATACCTGATGCCCAATCGTCTCCCCGTAACCGTCCTGTCGGGCTTTCTCGGCGCTGGAAAAAGTACGCTGCTCAACTACGTGCTGCGCAATCGCGACAACCTGCGCGTCGCCGTGATCGTCAATGATATGAGCGAAATCAACATTGATGGCGGTGAAGTTCAGCGCGATGTCACCCTGAATCGTGCGGAAGAAAAACTGGTGGAGATGAGCAATGGATGCATCTGCTGCACCTTGCGCGAAGACTTGCTGGAAGAGGTGAGTAAACTCGCCAAGGAGGGTCGCTTTGATTATTTGTTGATCGAATCCACCGGCATTTCCGAGCCGCTGCCCGTGGCGGAAACCTTCACCTTCCGCGATGAAGAAGGGCAGAGCCTGGCGGACATCGCCCGGCTCGACACCATGGTCACCGTGGTCGATGGCATGAACTTCCTGCTCGACTATGAGGCTGCCGAAAGTCTCGCTTCCCGTGGTGAAACCTTGGGCGAGGAAGACGAACGCTCGATCACCGACCTGTTGATCGAGCAGATCGAATTCGCCGACGTGATTCTGATCAGCAAGATCGACTTGATCAGCAGCAGCGAACGCCAGGAG
The DNA here is from genome assembly GCF_039888995.1 of Pseudomonas rossensis. Lineage (NCBI taxonomy): Bacteria > Pseudomonadati > Pseudomonadota > Gammaproteobacteria > Pseudomonadales > Pseudomonadaceae > Pseudomonas > Pseudomonas rossensis. The sequence continues at coordinate 41,791 of NZ_JBBWCB010000023.1, forward strand.
CTGATCGCGATCCTTGAGCGGCTTAACGCCCAGGCGGAAATCATCCCGATGGTCATGGGCGAAATTCCCTTGGCGAAGATCCTGAATACCGGTCGTTTCGACTTCGAGAAGGCCGCTCAGGCGCCGGGCTGGCTACAGGAGTTGCGTGGCGAACACGTGCCCGAAACCGAGGAATACGGCATCGCCTCGACAGCCTACCGAGCACGCCGACCGTTTCATCCGCAGCGCTTTTTCAGCTTCATCGACCGCCCGTGGGTGAACGGCAAACTGCTGCGCTCCAAGGGCTTCTTCTGGCTGGCCAGCAAGCACATGGACGCCGGTAGCTGGTCCCAGGCCGGCGGATTGATGCGCCATGGTTTCGCCGGGCGCTGGTGGCGTTTCGTGCCGAAAACCCAGTGGCCGCAGGACGAAGAAAGCACCGCCGGGATCATGGAAAACTGGACCGCAACCACTGGCGATTGCCGCCAGGAACTGGTGTTCATCGGCCAGAACATCGACTTCGCGCAACTCACCAACGAACTCGACAATTGCCTGCTGTCCGACGATGAAATGGCGTTAGGCGTCGAGGGCTGGCGACTACTGCCAGATCCTTTTGGTCCGTGGCATGAAGAGGCGGCAGCCTGATGTTGGCACCCAGTCTGAAACTGCGGCCGATCATTTATCAGGTTCAAGCTGAGACGCCGCAAGCGCTGACCCGAATACTGGATGACGGCGTTAACCTCGCTGTTTGGCAGCGCCAACTGCCGGCGCACATCGCTGATTTCGGGCGTTTGCTGCTGTCCCTGAACGAGCCGTTAGCCGAGTCGGGGGTCCTGGAACTGCCCAGCGACGACACCGAACCCAATCTTCACGGATTAGCCTCAGGTTTCAGCGATCTCGAAGGTTACGAAGGTTTCATCGCTGACGTCTCCTGGCTGGTCAGTGCTTTCGCCTGTTTGATGGGCGCCAAGCGTGTCGGCCTGCGCCTTCGGGTCCTGGACAAGGCCATGTGCCCGCGTTTCCACGTCGATCACGTGCCGGTGCGGTTGATCACTACGTACGCCGGCGTCGGCAGCCAGTGGCTGAAGGAAAGTGCGATGGATCGCCGTCAACTGGGCAACGCCGAAGCCGAACCCCAGGACGATTCGCTGATCGAGCAGATCGCCAGCGGCGAAGTGGCGCTGCTCAAAGGCGAGAAATGGCATGGCAACGAAGGCTTCGGCCTTATTCACCGGTCGCCACAGCTTGTGTCCGGTGAGCGGCGGCTGATCCTGACGCTCGACTGGCTGAGCTAGCGGCTCACGGTTTGAGCCAGGTTCCCTGGCTCTGGGCTTCGCAAAACGGCTTCAAATACGCCGCATCCGTGGCTACGCCGTAATAGTGAATATCCTGCCGGTAAGGCATATTGGCGACTTGGGCGTTGCTGCACACGCCGAACGCGCCGGTGGGGCATTGGTCGACGTACTGCACTTCGACTTTCTGGCCAGGAAGGTTCGGCTGGCAGAAACCATCGGCGAATAGCTTTTCCGGGATGTTGCGGTTCTGCTGGCAGATTTTCACGTCGAGTCGCGCAGCCGTGCTATGTACCACGCAAGCCTGGGCCAGCGCGTCGCCGGACATGAGCGCCAAGAGCACCGACAACCCCATCAACCGCATCCTTTACCTCCTCAGAAAACTTCGATCATGTTGCAGAACATTCCCACTCACGTCATTGCTGGCCCATTGGGTGCCGGCAAGACCAGCCTGATCAAGCACCTGCTGGCGCAGCGGCCGGCAAATGAGCGTTGGGCGGTGCTGATCAACGAGTTCGGCCAGATCGGCCTCGACGCTGCGTTGCTGACCCGGGACGCCGATGGTATCGCACTGGGTGAAGTGGCCGGGGGCTGTTTGTGTTGCGTCAATGGCGCGCCGTTTCAGATCGGCCTCGGACGTTTGCTGCGCAAGGCGCGGCCGGATCGGCTGTTTATCGAACCCTCCGGGCTGGGACATCCGGCGCAATTGCTCAGGCAGTTGAGTGAGGCGCCGTGGCAAGGCGTGTTGGCTGTTCAACCCTGCGTGCTGGTGCTGGACGCCCAGGCACTTGCTGCCGGCAAACCGCTCCCGGTGGCGCAACAGGAGGCGCTGAACAGCGCCGGGTTGTTGCTGATGAATAAAGCCGAAAATATCGACGACGCTAATCGCCAGCGAATCGCCGCACAGTTGCCGGCGCGTCCGTTGTACTGGACGCAGCAAGCCGCGTTGCCATTGAGTGAGCTACCAGGGCTTGGGGTTCAGGCTGTAGCGGGTGTGGATAACTTCGTTGCGCCCAAAGGATTGGCACAGCTGCCGGCCATCTGGACCGATCCTGCGCTGCCAATTTGCTTGAGCCAGGAACAGGAGGGCGGCTGGAGCGTTGGGTGGCGCTGGCATCCGAGTCAGGCTTTCGATGCGACGCTCGTTGGCCGTTGGCTTGAAAGCCTTGCCTGGCGGCGGGCGAAACTGGTTATCCACAGCGTCGACGGTTGGGTTTCGGCGAATGCGCTGGAAAACCCGGTGCTGGACTGGCAGCCCAGCGAATGGCGGCGTGATTCACGTATCGAGCTGATTTTCAGCGAGCCGCAGGATGTTGATTCATTACAAAGAGATCTAGCCGACTGCCGGTCGAGCAAGACTTGAATCAAGGACGCCATTTAGTGTGTTCTTGCCGCCACTGGCTCATCTCGATCACCTCAGCGCGCGGTTTTACTACATCGGCCACCGCAGGTGTGTCGTCGAACGGCATCGGGTAGGGCGCCAGCTCAATCTGCGCACTGTGGGCGCCGAACTGGGTGATGGTGCCGTTGTGACGGCTTTCACCGGTCACGGTGAATTCGAAGTTATACACACGGGCGAGGCGGCGCCGGTCGTTGGCGTCTTTAATGAACGCGATCTTCTTCAAGGCCACGTTGCCGTCCAGCAGCTCGATTCCGAGCTTTGCGCAATGCAGCTTGACCCGCTCCAGCGCGCGCTCGCGCAAGCCATGGTTGTGCCATAACCACGCGCCACCGGTGGCAAGCAGCATCAGGACGAAGATATTTCCAAGGGTCAGCATCAACACGTTGCTCCAACAAGATAGTGTCAGCTTAACTGCGTCGCCGGTCTGTCGTACAGGCTGCGTTTAGTCGCATACTGCGCGGCTTGAATTTCAATCGTTTGACGGAAAACCCACCGCATGAAACGTACGCCCCATCTGCTCGCCATCCAGTCCCACGTGGTGTTCGGCCACGCTGGCAACAGCGCCGCGGTTTTCCCGATGCAGCGGGTCGGGGTGAATGTCTGGCCGCTCAATACCGTGCAGTTCTCCAACCACACCCAGTACGGCCAATGGGCCGGTGAAGTGCTGGCGCCGCATCAGATTCCCGACCTGGTCGAAGGCATCGCGGCGATTGGCGAACTGGGCAACTGCGACGCCGTGCTTTCTGGCTATCTCGGCAGTGCTGCCCAGGGGCGGGCGATCCTGACGGGGGTGGCGCGGATCAAGTCGATGAATCCCAAGGCACTGTATCTGTGTGACCCGGTGATGGGCCATCCGGAGAAGGGTTGCAGCGTGCCCGCGGAAGTCAGCGATTTTCTGCTGGAGGAGGCGGCTGCCGTGGCGGACTTCATGTGCCCGAACCAGCTGGAGCTGGACAGCTTTTCGGGGCGCAAGCCGCAATCGTTGTTCGATTGCCTGGCCATGGCGCGAGCGTTGCTGGCGCGTGGTCCGAAGGCTGTGCTGGTCAAGCATCTGGACTATCCCGGTAAACCGGGGGATGTTTTCGAGATGTTGCTGGTGACGGCCGAAGACAGCTGGCATTTGCGCCGTCCGCTGCTGGCGTTCCCGCGTCAGCCGGTGGGCGTCGGCGACCTGACCTCCGGACTGTTTCTGGCTCGCGTACTGTTGGGCGATAGCCTGGTGGCGGCTTTCGAATTCGCCGCGTCGGCGGTACATGAAGTGCTGCTGGAAACCCAGGCTTGCTCCAACTATGAGCTGGAGCTGGTACGGGCTCAGGACCGGATTGCCCATCCACGGGTGCGGTTCGAGGCGACGGCGATCAGTTTGTAATCGGGGTCACAGCGAAAAGATCGCAACCTGCGGCAGCTCCTACACGGGAACGCGTACCCCGTAGGAGCTGCCGCAGGCTGCGATCTTTTGATTTAGGCGTCGCCCTTGATGTCCTGATAGCGCTTTTCCAGCTCCTGACGAATCTGCCGACGTTGCTGGGCCTGCATGAAGCGGCGTTTGTCTTCGCTGTTCTGCGGTTGCAGTGGCGGGACAGCAGCCGGTTTGCGGTCGTCATCCACTGCGACCATGGTGAAGAAGCAGCTGTTGGTGTGGCGCACCGAGCGCTCGCGGATGTTTTCGGTCACCACCTTGATGCCCACCTCCATGGAGGTGTTGCCGGTGTAGTTCACCGAGGCCAGAAAGGTCACCAGTTCGCCGACATGAATCGGCTCGCGGAAAATCACCTGGTCCACCGACAGGGTCACCACGTAGCGGCCGGCATAACGGCTGGCGCACGCGTAGGCCACTTCGTCGAGGTATTTGAGTAAGGTGCCGCCGTGGACATTGCCAGAGAAGTTGGCCATGTCGGGGGTCATCAATACCGTCATCGACAGTTGTGCGTTTCCGGGTTCCATAGCGTTCTCACGGTTCAAGGCAGAATTTCGGGAGGGCGGCACCTCTGCGGGGGCCTTGTCAGATTTTTCAAACCAACAGTTATCGGGACGCCGGGCGGGTGGCTGCCGTCACGCCCGGATCGATCTGTTTCCATATATTGCACCGCCTTTCCGGCTGAAGTCGCGGTGTTACCCTCCAAAAGTCCAACTTAAGGAGCCCCACACCATGCATGCCATCAGTTTTATTCAGGATCTGGCAGTGATCATGTTGGTCGCAGGTGTGGTGACCGTGCTTTTCCATCGCTTCAAACAGCCTGTGGTGCTGGGCTACATCGTCGCCGGCTTCATCATCGGCCCGCACACCCCGCCGTTCGGCTTTATCCACGACGAAGAAACCATCAAGACCCTCGCCGAACTCGGGGTGATTTTCCTGATGTTCTGTCTGGGCCTTGAGTTCAGCCTGCGAAAGCTGTTCAAGGTCGGCGCCACGGCGTTCATCGCGGCGTTTCTGGAAATCGTGCTGATGATCTGGATCGGCTACGAGATCGGTCGCTGGTTCGACTGGAACACCATGGACTCATTGTTCCTTGGCGCGATCCTGGCGATTTCCTCGACCACCATCATCGTCAAGGCGCTCAACGATCTGAAGATGAAGAACGAACGTTTTGCGCAGCTGATCTTCGGCGTGCTGATCGTTGAAGACATCCTTGGCATCGGCATCATCGCCTTGCTGTCGAGCATCGCGGTCAGCGGCACGGTCAGTTCCCGGCGAAGTATTTTCCACGGTCGGCAAGCTGTCGCTGTTCATGATCGTCGCGCTGGTCATCGGTATCCTGTTGGTGCCGCGATTGCTGGCTTACGTGGCGAAGTTCGAAAGCAATGAAATGCTGCTGATCACGGTGTTAGGCCTGTGTTTCGGCTTTTGTTTGCTGGTGGTCAAACTTGAGTACAGCATGGTGCTCGGTGCCTTCCTGATTGGCGCGATCATGGCTGAATCCCGGCAATTGCTGAAAATCGAGCGCTTGATCGAACCGGTTCGCGATCTGTTCAGTGCGATCTTCTTTGTCGCCATTGGGCTGATGCTCGATCCGATGATCCTGCTGCAATACGCATGGCCGATTGCGGTGATCACCGTGGCCGTGGTGCTGGGCAAAATGTTCTCTTGCGGCCTTGGCGCCTTTATCGCTGGCAATGATGGACGCACCTCACTTCGAGTCGGGATGGGGCTTTCGCAGATTGGCGAATTTTCTTTCATCATCGCGGCGCTGGGCATGACGTTGCAGGTCACCAGCAACTTCCTTTACCCGGTCGCCGTTGCCGTCTCGGTGATCACCACGTTGCTGACGCCCTACCTGATCCGCGCGGCTGATCCGCTGTCGGTCAAGCTTGCCGCGGTGATGCCGAAGCGACTGGGCAGGGTATTGGGGATGTACGGCGAATGGCTGCGTAGCATCCAGCCTCAGGGCGAGGGCGCGCTGCTGGCATCGATGATTCGGCGAATTCTGTTGCAGGTGGGAGTCAATCTGGCGCTGGTGATTGCGATCTTCTTCTCGGGCGCTTATTTCGCCGAGCGCATGTCCGCTTACCTGCAAGACTGGATCAGCAATCCGAGCTGGCAGAAAGCGTTGATTTGGGGCGGGGCGTTGCTGTTGTCGCTACCGTTCCTGATCGCCGCCTATCGCAAGCTCAAGGCGCTCTCGATGCTGTTGGCGGAGATGGGCGTGAAGCCGGAGATGGCCGGCCGCCACACGCAGCGAGTGCGTCGGGTGATCGCCGAAGTGATCCCGATCCTCTCGCTGCTGGTGATTTTCCTGCTGTTGGCAGCCTTGTCGGCCAGTATTCTGCCGACCAACAAGTTGCTGGTGCTGATCGTCGTCGTCGCGGCCGCTGTAGCGGCGCTACTCTGGCGCTGGTTCATCCGCGTTCACACGCGCATGCAGGTGGCGTTGCTCGAAACACTGGACAACCACAAGGATGCATCTGGCCACTGACATCGCACTTGTAGCAGCTGGCGCAGCCTGCGTTCGGCTGCGAAGCAGTCGTAAAACCTGACGACTCGGTTACCCTGAAACACCTCATTGCTTGATTAGCGGCTGCTTCGCAGCCGAACGCAGGCTGCGCCAGCTGCTACAAAGTCGAGGCGGATCAGCTTTCCAGCCAGACGTCCCGCGCCCAGTGCCACACCGATTCCCAGGTTTCTTCGGCGATCAGCTCTTCTTCGGCCAACCATAGCACCACGGTGCCGTCTTCTTCGACCAGGTAGTAGTTGTCACCGTCCTGGCAGATCGGAATCATGCTGCGATCAACACCTGCATCCCAGGCGTTGGCGGCAACGTCCGGCAGGTAGGTGTGGGATTGCGGGTCGGTAACGGTCACCGGCTCCAGGCTGCCGTAGACGACGTCGCTGACGGTCAGCAAAAATTCTCTGAAGACAAATGGAATGTCGATGAACAGCTGTTCTTCGATTTCCACCAGTTGATCTTCGTCGGGTAACTCCAAGGGGACCGGTACCGGCTCGTTGGCTTCACGCAGTTGTTCGATGATTTCTTCCACGTCCGGGATCCTCTTGCTTGATGGCGCGGTTTAGTTGGGGCGGGTTATACAGTAGCTCGCTATAGATGCAACCGCGAAATAGAAAACCCCGGCCGAGGCCGGGGTTTTTATTACAGCATGCTTAACGCAGGAGGGATCAGCCGTTCTGGCGGATACCGGCGACCAGCCAAGGCTGGTTCTCGCCCTGCGGACGTTCCATGTTCCAGCTTTCGCTGAACACTTCGCCCTGGTCGAAACGCGAGGTCTTCGACACACCGGTGAAGGTCAGGGTGGCGATGGTCTTGTCGGCACGGTCATCTACGCCGTCCAGTTGAACATTGAGGTTATCAATGTAGGTGGACTGGAAACCTTCGCCCAGGTCGGCACGTTCGCGCTTGAGGAACTCCAGCAGTTGCGGGGTCACGAACTCGGCGATCTTGTCCATTTCGTTGGCGTCCCAGTGCTGCTGCAGGGACTGGAAGTGGTTGCGGGCCGCTTCAATGAAGTTATTTTCATTGAACCAGGCCGGAGCATTGATTACCGGACGAGCGGCAGCCGGTGCTGCCGAGCCGCCGAAGATCGAACCCATGGCCGCTGGCTTCTGCTCGAACACTTCACGCTGCATCGGTGCGCCAGCTGGAGCCATGTGCTCCTGCTGCTTGCGACGACGAGCGGCGATGAAGCGGAAGACCAGAAAGGCGATGACGGCCATGATCAGGATGTCGAAGATCTGCATGCCCTGGAAGCCGCCGCCCATGAACATGGAGGCCAACAGGCCACCGGCCGCGATGCCGGCCAGAGGGCCGAGCCAGCGCGAAGCGCCGCCGGCCTTGGCGGCAGCGCCAGCGGCACCGGCCGCGCCCGCAGTGGCGGCAGCACCGCCCGCGGCAGAAGAAGGAGCCATTTGGCTGGTCTGGTGAGTCGGCGCAGCGCCGGAGCTCTTGCCGCCACCAAAGCGCTTGGCGGCATTGGCGTCGAGGCTCATCGTCAGGCCAATGCACAACGCCATGGCGATGCTAAGAAAACGTTTCATAAAGGGAATTCCCATTTGTGGAAGGCACGCGCGCCATGTTGCACAGCTGAAGTGTTACTGGCTAGCGGCAGAGTGTTTCGGGCTTTTGCCTGACAGGTTGCGTTCAGCTTCAGTCAGCGCAATAAGGCCTGTTAACTTTGGTCCGTAAGACGAGCGGATAAGTTCTGTAGGAAAGGCGATCAGTGCCACTGCGCGATCAAACTGTGGAAGCGAGCCTGCTCGCGATAGTCGCACCGCGGAACAGCAGAAACACCGCGTCATCGTTCATCGCGAGCAGGCTCGCTCCCACAGAAATGCTCCCTGACGGTCGCCTTTAGATCGCTTCCAGCTTTGCGTAACCCAGCATCAGCCACTTGCTGCCTTCGCTGAAGTTCACCTGCACCCGCGCCTGAGCCCCGGCACCTTCGAAGTTCAGGATCACACCGTCGCCAAACACCGAATGCCGTACGGCCTGGCCGAGGCTGAACCCGGTATCCGGGATCTCGCTACCGCCAAACAGGCTGCTGGAGCTCTGCTGCTGGCCACCACCGAACGGACGGCTGACGCTGTTGGACAGCCGCACTTCCTGGATCAGGCCTTTCGGCACTTCACGTACGAAACGCGACACCTTGTTGTAAGTCTCGCTGCCGTACAGGCGTCGGGTTTCAGCATAGGTCATCACCAGGTTCTGCATGGCCCGGGTGATTCCGACGTAGGCCAAACGGCGCTCCTCTTCAAGACGACCCGGTTCTTCAAGGCTCATCTTGTGCGGGAACAGGCCTTCTTCCATGCCCACCAGGAACACGTAAGGGAATTCCAGACCCTTGGCGCTGTGCAAAGTCATCAACTGAATGCTGTCTTCGTGCTCGTCGGCCTGAGTATCTCCGGCCTCCAGTGACGCGTGACCGAGGAACGCCGCCAATGGCGTCAGGTCTTCGTCTTCTTCAGCGTTTTCGAAGTTGCGCGCGGCGCTGACCAGTTCCTCAAGGTTTTCTACCCGAGCCTGGCCTTTCTCGCCTTTTTCCGCTTCGTGATAGGCGATCAGACCGGACTGCTCGATGACGGTCTGGGTCATCAGATGCAGCGGCATGTCCATGCACTTGGCGGCGAGGTTCTCGATCAACTCGATAAACGCCCCAAGAGCACCGGCAGCACGGCCGGTTAAGCCTTTGTTAGCCACCAGCAGACGCATGGCTTCCCACATCGACACATCGCTGTGACGGGCATGGTCGCGGATCGCTTCAACGGTTTTCTCTCCGATACCACGGGCCGGAACGTTGATCACCCGCTCCAGCGCTGCATCGTTGCCGCGACCTTCCAGCAAACGCAGGTAGGCCATTGCGTTTTTGATTTCTGCCCGTTCGAAGAAGCGCTGACCGCCATAAATGCGGTACGGAATGCGCTCACGCAGCAAGGCTTCTTCCAAAACGCGTGATTGGGCGTTGGAACGGTACAAAATCGCGATATCACTGCGGGCCAAGCCGGTTTTCAGCGCGCTTTCGATGGTTTCCACCACGTAGCGTGCTTCATCGTGTTCGTTGAACGCGGCGTACAGGTTGATCGCTTCGCCTTCGCCGCCATCGGTCCACAGCTCTTTGCCCATGCGTCCCGTGTTGTTGGCGATCAGGGCGTTGGCTGCTTTAAGGATGCCGGCGGTGGAGCGGTAGTTCTGCTCCAGACGAATGGTTTCTGCATCCGGAAAATCGTCGGAATACTGATAAATGTTCTCGATTTTCGCGCCGCGCCAGCCGTAGATCGACTGATCGTCGTCGCCGACTACCATCAGGCTGTCGCCGCCCTTGGCCAGCAGTCGCAACCAGGCGTACTGCACGGCGTTGGTGTCCTGGAACTCGTCCACCAGAATGTGCCGGAAGCGCTTCTGGTAGTGCGCCAGCAGGCCCGGATGATCGCGCCACAGATCGAGGGCACGCAGCAGTAATTCGGAGAAGTCGATCACGCCAGCACGCAGGCACGCAGCCTCGTAGGCTTCATAAATACTGCGCATGGTCGCCAGGAACAGATCGCCGCTGGCTTGAATGTGTTGCGGACGCAGACCTTCGTCTTTCTGCCCGTTGATGAACCACTGGGCCTGACGGGCCGGCCAGCGTTGCTCGTCCAGGCCCAGCTCGCGGATCACCCGCTTGACCAGCCGTTGCTGGTCGTCGCTGTCGAGAATCTGGAAAGTCTGGCTCAGGCCGGCTTCCTGCCAGTGCGCCCGCAACAAGCGGTGCGCCAGGCCGTGGAAGGTGCCGACCCACATGCCGGCCGGGTTGATACCCATCAACTGCTCGATGCGATGACGCATCTCGGCAGCGGCCTTATTGGTGAAGGTCACCGACAGGATTGAGTGGGGCGAGGCGTTTTCGACCTGGATCAACCAGGCGATACGGTGCACCAGCACTCGGGTTTTACCGGAACCAGCACCGGCCAGGACCAACTGACGACCCACGGAGGCAGCTACGGCCTGGCGTTGGGCATCGTTGAGGGAGTTCAGCAGAAGGGAGAGATCATCGCGCATCGGGGCATTCTAGGGTGCGCCGTCACACCGGGCAAACCGAGCTTTGCATTAGCCGATGAAAGAAGCACGGATGACGACCGGTCGGTCACTGGCTACAGGCGTTGGCGGGGCTCGCTTCGAGGCTTTTCAGCGGGTATGGGGGGTTGCAGTTTTTGTCGATTTTATGATCTGGAGCAGTTTGGTCCGGGCATTTGCTTGTGTATGCTCCGTCGACGTTTCGGGCTCATGCTCACCATTATAAGAACAAGAACATTGCCTATGACCCTCAGCACCGACCTGTCGGGCCCCGTTGTGGAGCCCCGGGTTATCCGCAAACAGTACGCCATGGAAATGGCGGTCGAACGCACGCGTCTGCTTTATCAGGGCTCGTTGCTGCCCACGTTATTCATGTTGATCAACGGTCTGGTCTGCGCTGGCTTGCTTTGGAGTCCGCAGCGTTACTTCCTGGTCAGCGTCTGGCTGGTGTGGCTGTTGTCGCTGGTGGCGTTGCGGGTGATTCAAGTCGCGGCCTTCGATTCGGCGATACCCGACCGTCAGGCCCATCCGATCTGGCGCCGCATGTTTTTGCTGGGTTCGGCCATGACCGGCCTGACCCTGGCCGGCGCCGGCATTGCGCTGGTACCCGCCGATAACTTCATGCAACAAGCCTGGGTGTTCGGTCTGATCGGCGCCGCCGCCCTTTCGGCCAGCGTTGCCTACGCGGTCAGCCTGCCGGCGTTCCTGTCCTTTACCTTGCCCTGTCTGTTGCCGGCCATCGGCTATCTGTTCTGGGGCGGCGATGAACAAGATCAGGGCTGGGGCTGGTTTGGTCTGATTTTGCTAGGCGCGTTGAGTGTGGTCGCCTGGCAGGTCAATCGGCTCATCGATAGCGGACTGTTACGACGCTTCCAGAATCAGGCGCTGATCGAGCATTTGCAGCAGGCTCAAAGCTGCAGCCACCAGCTCAATCAAAAGCTGGCCAAGGAAATCGACCAGCGCCGACGTGCCGAAGACGAGCTACGTCAAATTCAGATCGAGCTGGAAAGCCGTGTTGCCCAGCGCAGCGTGGAGCTGGACGCTGCCAATCAGGCCCTGAGCAAGAGTGAAGCGCGTCTGGCGCTGGCGTTGAAGGCCAGTGAGCTCGGGTTGTGGGACTGGAACCTGCAAACCGATGAAGTCCATCACACCCAGCTTCAAGAGCTGTTCGGCCTGGAGCCGGAATTCGTGACGGCGATGCTTCGCCACCTCAAGCCGCGCCTGCACCCCGATGACTTGCCATCGCTCAAGCGCGCGCTGGTCGAGCATTTGAAGGGCCGCAGCGAGGACTACCAGATTGAGTACCGCGTGCGCCACGGCGATGGCCATTGGGTCTGGATCGAGGACCGAGGTCGAGCGGTTGAGCGCGGCGAAAATGGACGGGTGATCCGCATGGTCGGCACCCGTCGCGACATCAGCGTCAGCAAAGCTCTGGAGGAGCAACGGCAACTGGCCGCGACGGTATTCGAAGCCGCCAGCGAAGGCATCGTGATTTTCGATCCGAATTACGCGTTGATCGCGGTCAATCAGGCCTTCAGCCGAGTCACTGGCTATGACATTGAAGACATGATCGGACGTAACGTGGTCGAGTTGCCGTGCAGCCGCGATGCCCGCCGGCACTACGCTGCGATTCATCAGGCGCTGGAGCAGCACGGCAGCTGGCAGGGCGAGCTGGTAGAAACCCGCAAGAATGGCGAGTTGTATCCGCAATGGTTGCAACTGAACGCTGTGCGCGATACTCGAGGAAATGTAAGCCATATCGTGGGCTTCTTCGCCGACCTATCGGCTCGGCGCGAATCTGAAGAGCGCATGCGTTACCTGACGCATTACGACGAATTGACGGGTCTGGCTAACCGTTCACTATTCCGAGAACGGCTAAGCGAGGCTCATCAGCGGGTGCGCCAGGGCGGCTACCGCAGTCTGGCGTTGCTGCACATCAATCTGGATCGTTTCAAACTGCTCAATGACAGCCTTGGCCATGAAATCGCCGACCAGCTCTTGCAGAAGATGGCCCGGCGGCTGGTCAATGCGTTGCCTGAAGCAGACACCATCGCTCGCTTATCCGGCGATGAGTTTGCCGTGTTGTTCAATGCCTACGGCAACCTGTCGAGCCTGGCGCGAGTGGCGACCCGACTGTCAACCAAGCTGCGCTTGCCTATCACTGTCGATGGCCATGAACTGGTGGTTAGCGCGTCCATGGGCATCAGTATGTTGCCGGACAACGCGCGAGAAATTTCCGCGCTGGTCCATCAGTCAAATATGGCCATGCAGCACGCCAAGCACTTGGGCGGAAATAACTTCCAGTTCTACACCGACAGCCTGCAAGCCAGCACGCTGGAGCGCTTGCAGCTGGAAAATCAGCTGCGTAAGGCCATCGAAGAGAAGCAGATGAAGGTGTTTTACCAACCGAAGCTGTGCCTCGCCACGGGTCGGTTGAATGCTGCCGAGGCGCTGGTGCGCTGGGATCACCCGACCATGGGCCGTGTACCGCCGGGGGACTTCATCGGCCTGGCCGAGGAAACCGGATTGATCGGCCCGATCGGCGAGTTCGTGCTGCGTCAGGCCTGCTGGCAAGCCTGTGAGTGGCAGCGTCAGGGGCTTGCGCCAATTCGGGTGTCGGTGAATCTGTCGGTGCATCAATTGCGTCAGGGCAAACTGGTCAGCCTGGTGCGTCAGGTGCTGGAGGAAACCGGTCTGGCGCCGCACTACCTCGAGCTGGAACTCACCGAAAGTCAGTTGCTGGACAGCGTCGAGCACATCATCGCGACCTTCCAGCAATTGCGTGATTTGGGGGTTAAGTTGGCGATTGATGACTTCGGCACCGGGTATTCGTCCCTGAGCTACCTCAAACGCATCCCTGTGGATTATGTGAAGATCGATCAGACATTTATCCGCGGTCTGGGGGAGGGTAGCGAGGATGCGGCGATCACCCGGGCAATCATTGCCATGGCGCACGGCTTGTCGCTCAAAGTGGTGGCCGAGGGTGTGGAGCGGGCAGAGCAGTTGGAGTTTTTGAAAGCCGAGCACTGCGATGAAGTGCAGGGCTATCTCATCAGTTGTCCGGTCGAGGCTGATGGCCTGGCGGCGCTGTTGCGTGCGGACGCGAAACCCTTGTAGGGGCTACATGGAGCGCATGTGGCGTGAAATGGGGACATCGAGTTACGCATTGAGCAGGCAAAAAGCCGATTCATGTAGTATAACTACAAGCGTGCTACATCCCCGGCACCTGCCAATAACAAAGAGTCCAGCCCTTTGAATCTGCTGCAACACATCGCCCAGTCACGCCACCTCTTACGCAAGTCGGAGCTCAAGGTCGCCGACCACGTGCTGCTTGATCCTGCGGCGGTGATGCACAGCTCCATGG
>NZ_JBBWCB010000221.1:0-5899 GCF_039888995.1 Pseudomonas rossensis
TGTAGACGCTGACGGTTGGCTGGGCCTGCGCAACGGCGCTGAACAATAACGCCAGGGCGACCGGCACCACGGATTTCAATAGACGCATTCGACACCTCTTTTGATTGTTGGATTTTTCAGGCGTTTCTTTGGTGTTCTTGCGGCCTCATCGCGAGCAAGCTCGCTCCCACAGGGGAATGCATTCCAAATGTGGGAGCGAGCTTGCTCGCGATGAGGCCCTCACGGGCAGCGCAGATCTCAGACGCTGAGCAGCAGGAACTCTCGCTCCCAGGAGCTGATCACCCGTTTGAAGTTCTCGTGTTCGGCACGCTTGACCGCGACATATCCGCGGACGAATTTGCTGCCCAGATAACGCCCGATGGTTTCGCATTCTTCCATCTGCGTCAGAGCGTCTTCGATGGTGATCGGCAGGCGCAGGTTGCGGCGTTCATAGGCACGACCCTGGACCGCTGCACTCGGTTCGATGCGCTCGACCATGCCCAGATACCCGCACAACAGGCTTGCTGCGATCGCCAGATAAGGGTTGGCGTCGGCGCCCGGCAAACGGTTTTCCACGCGCATCGCGTCCGGCGTTGAAGTCGGCACACGCAGACCCACGGTGCGGTTTTCTTCGCCCCATTCGACGTTCACCGGCGCCGAAGTGTCCGGCAGGAAGCGACGGAACGAATTGACGTTCGGCGCAAACATCGGCAGCACTTTGGGGATGTACTTTTGCAGCCCGCCGATGTGGTGCAGGAACAGCTCGCTCATCTGCCCGTCGGCATCGGAAAAGATCGGCTGGCCGGTGGCAATGTCCACGACGCTCTGGTGGATATGCATGGCGCTGCCGGGTTCATCGCCAATCGGTTTGGCCATGAAGGTCGCAGTGACGTTGTGCTTGAGCGCCGCTTCGCGCAGGGTGCGCTTGAACACGGTGATCTGGTCGGCCAGATCCAGCGCGTCGCCATGACGGAAGTTGATTTCCATCTGCGCCGGGCCGTCTTCGTGGATCAAGGTATCGAGGTCCAGCCCCTGAAGCTCACACCAGTCGTACACGTCTTCAAACAGCGGATCGAATTCGTTGGCGGCGTCGATGGAAAACGACTGACGACCACTTTCCGCACGGCCCGAACGACCCAGCGGTGCCTTGAGCGGCAAGTCCGGATCTTCGCAGCGCTGGGTCAGGTAGAACTCCATTTCCGGCGCGACAATCGGCCGCCAGCCTTTGTCGGTGTACAGCTGCAGGACTTTTTTCAGCACGTTGCGCGGTGACAGCTCGATCGGGTTGCCGAACTTGTCGAAGGTATCGTGAATCACGATAGCGGTGGGCTCGATGGCCCATGGAATCACGTACACCGCGTCGGAGACGGGCTTGCACACCATGTCGATGTCGGCCGGGTCGAGCAGGTCGTAGTAGATGTCGTCGTCGACAAAGTCCCCGGTTACCGTTTGCAAAAGCACACTTTCCGGCAGGCGCATGCCTCGCTCATGCAGGAACTTGTTGGTGGGTGCAATTTTGCCGCGTGCAATGCCGGTCAAGTCGCTGACCACACACTCGACTTCGGTAATCTTGTGATCTTTCAGCCACGTGAGCAGCTGATCGAAAGGGACATTCATAAAGACCTCGTTATTGGTTTTATTTACGCCGGGGAGGCTGGTTTCATCCACCACACACTTCCCCTGTGGCGCGTTGACGACTATCTTGGGCGAGCCTTGACGTTCCATCTATCCACTTTCAGCAGCACCAAAACGCACCAAACGAGTGCGTAAGGTCACCCATGACAACCTGCAACCCCCTGCAAGTCCAAGCGTTCGACACCGCCGATGTAGCCGAGCAAATCCGCGCCACACCGGGTTGGGTGCAGCATTACCAGCAAATGTCACCAGGGCATTTCGCCGGGCGCGTGCGCTACCTGGACCTGCAAGGCGTAGAGATTTACGAGGAACAGATGAACACCCGGGTCGAGCAGAATTTCAGCGCGCCCGAAGGTGCGCTGGCGTTCTGTTTCGATCGCAGCGACAACGCGCTGTACGTGTTGAATGGCGAAAGCCGCAACATCTGGATCACCCCGGAGAACTACCAGGAAATCGCCGTGGTGTTCGGTCCGGAGTTCGTGCAGCGTCACGGTTTGAATGTGGCCAGGCTGGAAGGTCTGTTCATGGCGCCACTGAACTCGGGACAGAACGCATTGTTCAGTCGCTGGCTCAGCGGGACGTTGACCCGACTGGCGCAGACGCTCGATCCGCCGAGCAAGGAGGCGTTGACCCAGCAGTTGCTGGAAGACTGCCTGTACATCCTCGACAACGCGTGTATTTGCCTAGATCGCGGAGGTTTACAGCGCCGCGCCGAAGAACGTGCAGTGATGAAACGCATCGGTGAATGGGCGGCTGACACCCCGGAAGAGACCCTGAATCTGCTGGAGCTTTCGCAAATTGCCGGGGTTTCATTGCGGCAGTTGCAGCATGCATTCAAGGCTTATACCGGGATGACCCCGACCCTTTGGCTGCGCTTGCGCCGACTCAACAGCGCACGCCGCGAATTGCTCAGTCGCACAGCGATGGACACCACCGTTGCCGAAGTGGCGATGCATTGGTCGTTCTGGCATTTGGGCCGATTTTCCAGCAGTTATCGCGCGTTGTTCAACGAACTTCCCAGTCAGACGCTTGCCCGCAAGCCCTGTGGCGCAACAGGTCGCGGGTAAGCCTGGGACAGGTCAGATGGGCGTCACGCAGGAGGGACCGGCTTGGCCAATTCGATGCCGGCCGCACCCAATCGCTTCAGGATTTCAAAGAGCAGATCGCTCTTGGTCGTACTGACAATCCTTGGGCTGCTGACATAGCCGGTGATGGTCAGGGTGATGCCTTCAGGGCTCAGATTGCTGAATCGGACAACGGGGGCGGGTTTGTCGAGGATGGTTTCATGTTCGCAATAGGTGGTGTACAGCAGGGTTTTGACTTGTTCGGGGTCGATATCCAGCGGGAACACCAGCTCGAGTGTGGCCACCCCTTGAGCGCTGCCGCCCATAGTCACATTGCGCAGGTTCTGGGAAATAAGCTGGGAGTTGGGCACGATCACGATCGAGCGGTCACTGAGTTGTATCTCGGTGGCCCTGACATTGATTCGCCGGATATCGCCTTCGACCCCGCTGATGCTGATCAGGTCGCCGACCTTGACCGGTCGCTCGGTGAGCAGGATTAACCCGGATACGAAGTTCTTGACGATCTCCTGCAAGCCGAAGCCGATCCCCACCGACAACGCACTGACGATCCAGGCCAGATTCGTCCATTTGACGCCCAATGAAGACAACGCCAGCAGAATGACCAGCGCGTACCCGATATTACTGAACAGGGTGCTCAGCGACGCCCCCATGCCGGGGTCCATATCGGTTTTCGGCAGGAATTCGTGATCCAGCCATCTGCGCAGCGATCGAATCAGGTAAATACCGATCAACAGCGCGAGGACCGCATTCAACAGATTGCCCGGAATAATATTCAGCTTGCGCAGGCCATCGCCGCCGAGGATCGCTGAAACCCTGTCAGTCAGTTGTCCAAAGGTCGCTCCAATCCCCCCCACAAACGTTGTAATGACGGCAATTAGCAGTAATGCCGCTCTGCCAATACCCGACACAACAACCTCGATTTGTTCAAGCCGTACGTCGCCGATACCCAGCAGCTGTTTGATCGTTTTGCCGCTTGGGTGCTTTGGCGAAAACAGGTAATCACACAGGTCCTTGAACAACTGCGTCAGCAAATAGAAGCTGGCAATAACGATATAGAGCCAGACAATTTCGTAAGTGATGAATCGGGCCAGGGAGATGTAGCCAACCAGCAGGCCAAAAATCGAGATCAACATGGCGATACTGACGCCGGTATAAATCAGCCCCGCCAGCGTAGTACCTGACTCAGGGTGTTCCCCGGCAATAACCATCGCTCGGCGGGTTTTACTGACGCGTAGCAATAGCGCACCGATAATCATGATGACGACTAGTGACACGACGCCCCGGCTGAAGAGAACTACTTGCGTACTCATACCCGTCGCATTGGTGACTTGTACCAGCGAGATGAGTATCAGCATTGATCCGGCCAGCAGCGCCGGAAAAGGGCTTATTGCAAGTGCTACTTCATCGGCGATACCAGGCAACCGCCATGAGGGATTGCGTTTAGACAGGAGGGCCCTACTCAGACCGATAATCAGGGCGCAGGCGTAAGCGACTTTCTCGACATCGTCGAAGTAACCTTGCAGTGGCTGCGGCAATGATTGAAGGCGGGTAGCCGCCGCGGAGATGAGCTGTATTGCGCAACCTGCGCTCAACATCGTGGCAAGTACCGTCGCTATCGCCAAAGAACTTCTGCGCAGACGACCTTCCGGTACTCGATGGATGCAGATCCATGTCAAACCACGCTCTGCCAGCCTTCGCCCCGGCGTCCAGAAGGCCAGGGCCAGCAATAACAACGTGACCGTCGCGGCACGCCGGCCGGGTTGCCAGACGGACTGAATGGCACTGTTGGACTGGTCAATCAAAAACCTCAGACGGTTTTTATCCTCCTGCAGTGGAGAAAACAGCGGCAACCAGAACCGGGGGTTGAGGAGGCTGGCGGTGCGCTGGGCCAGTTCGGTTTCCAGTTGAGTGCGCCGAATGGCGGCAATCTGGGTGATGAGGTTAGTCGCGCCTTCTTTGATGGCCAGCAGTATGTTGAGATCGTTATCCACCTTGTCTTTTTGAGCAGTGAGATAAGACCTCTGTTTCACGAGATCGGACTTCTCCATGGCAACGCTGGTGGCAGATGCCGTCCCGAGCACACTGAGTTGTGCTTGCAATTGCGCCTGCTCGGGAAGTAACACCGCCGCCAACTTGTCCGCATCACTGAAGAGCAACTGAACGTTGTCCTGAAAGCCTATCAACTGGGTGTAGTTACTGGTCAGTGACACTTGCTGTTTAAGGTTGTCCAGCCTTAATTGCAGTGCTTCCAGATCGCTTTTTGACACCGTAGCGGGAGCGCTGGCCTCATCGTTGCTTGACGTGTTGGGTAGTTCATCCGCCGACAGCTCGCCGATGTTCGCCCCCATCAGCGCGAACACAACGAATATGAGTAATTTCAATGCAGGACGCAAAGGCATGCCTCCAGCGGCTTTAGCCATTCAGGTTAGGTCATGGCGTGTGCTGGCGCGAAAATTAGTTCCGCACGCTGACCACAAATAGGGAAGGGGGCGGGTGAGAAGGGGTGATCTACAATCTTTTGTGCTGAACCACGCTCAGGATCACGAGGTGTGACGTATTGAGCGGTCTGTCTACCGACCCAGTGTGCTTGCAGAGTGCCGGGCCCTGTCGGAGGTCATCATGAAAAGGTTGTCATCCATTAGCCTGTGCATCGCACTGTCGGTTTCCTGGACCCAGGGGTGGGCGGAAACGGTCGTGCCGATGAAAGGGCAGAGTTCGCAACAAACCCAAGTGGACATCACCGATTGCCACAACATCGCGGCCAGTCAGAGCGCCTCGGCTGCACCGCCTCCTAGCGGTGGAAGGCTGAAGGGGGCCGCGGTGGGCGCTGCCGCCGGTGCGGCGGGGGCCCAGGTGCGTGGACGTCAACATGACGAGTTTTATGATCGTGTCGACGATGACGCAAAGCAGGACTATCGCCAGAATCGCGCCAAGGAAACCGCCGCGGCAGGAGCGGTCGTCGGAGGCTCGCGTCAGCGTCAGGAGCGGCGGGCGCAAGAGAAAACCAGTGCTTCGACCAGTTCTACCGCCTATACCAGCTGCCTGCAGGGTAAGGGGTATCAGGTCAACCCTTGAGCATTTTCCTGCCGTTGTTCGAGCAGATGGACCATCAGGCAGGCATACAGCGTCACGAGGATGAACAAGCCCATGCGGATGGCGAACGCTGTGTAAACGTCCTTGCCTGCTGCGCTGTCCTGTAC
>NZ_JBBWCB010000222.1:0-5833 GCF_039888995.1 Pseudomonas rossensis
AAGGCAGGTGCTTGTGCGATCTGATCTTTTGACCCCGCAGGATTGGCTGGCGGAACGGCCGTTGCAGGCTAATGAACGACTTTATTTGATTGTCAGTGCGGCGAGCGATGCCGAAGCGCTGAAAACGCTTTATCAGGTAGAGCCCACCACCCAAGTCACCCCGATTTGGGGCGGTACACCCTACGCAGCCTGGCAACCTGTGATGCCCTACCTCACCGAGATAAAACCCAACTCAAACTTCCTGCCGTGGATCGCTGAAAGCGATGCGCAAGACTGGGGCTGGCTGGCGGTGTCCACCAGTGCGCCGGATGTGGTGTTTGAGCATCTGCGCAGCCTGACTCAAGTGCGGATGCCGGACGGGACCGCGGTGTTCTTCCGGTTCTGGGATGGGCGGCATATTTATCCGATTCTTGAGGGTTTGGGTGATGCGGCAGGCGAAGTACTGCCGGTGTTTGATCGGTACCTGATCAATGGAAAGAGTCTGAAAGTGGGGCCACGCGCGGTACCTCCGGCGAAAGACTGGCCGTGGTGGGAAGTGCCTAAGGCGTTGCTCGATGGCCTGGCCAAGAAAAACCCATCGACCCTGATTGGTAACCTGATGCAATGGCTGGAAGAAGAACGTCCAGACATCTACGCCGCTTACCCCGAGAGCAATCTGAAGCTGAAAATCGCACGTTTCGTGCGTCGCCCGGATGCTCCGAAAAACCTGAATGAAGCACTGTTAAACCACCTGATTCTGGAGCAAGGCTGATGGATCGCGTTGCCTTTGTTGATAACCAACTGACCACCTTCAAGGACAGTCTGAAACTTTACCGTGAGGTGACCGAAAGCAAATTCGCCCAGTGGCTGGATAAAGGCCCTCAGTTCTTTGACAAACCAGCCTTATTGGGAATGAACAGAACCGTCAAACTCGGTAGTGCGAGCGCGACAGTCAGCACAAAGGATAGCGATTTTTCGTCCACCATCGCGGTATGCCCAAAAGACGGCAAATTACTGATTGAAAGTAAATTCGTATCCCTCCATGACATCCCCGTTGGCAATATTAAGGTCGATGTAACACCAGTACAGGGTGGTAACCCCGTTCCTGTTGACTTGGACGAACAAGGCAAAGGTGTTTTCGAAGGGATCCCGGGAAAGAAATATTATGTCCGCGTTCAGAGCAATGTAACCAAAGATCAGGTCACCGAACTCTTTGACTCCTATGACGGTTTAACCCAGCAGCTGCAAACATGGCTGGAAGCCGAGTGGAAAAACTATAAGCCGCTATGGCCTACCCAGGCATTGTCGACAACTTTTCTTGCTCAACTCAATGGCACCGCCAAAGGCAGCTTGGAGGCAATTAAGGGTGCGTTTGATGGCATAAAACGCATATTTGAGATTCTGAAGGACCCTGAGAAATTTGCAGGTGAGCTAGGTCAGAGTGCTACCGATCTGATCAAACTCGCGAAAGAAACACCTGCTGCCATGGAAAAGATAATGCTACTGGCAAGTGACCAGGCAGCCCTATTTTTGCTGCTGAAAACTGCGGTTATCTGGCTTCTTGAATTGCCACCTAGTGTGGTCGCGGGCAAGTTCTCCGAGCAGGCATCCAGCATTTTGGTAACAATCCTTATCGACATCGTGTTGGCAGTGGTGTTGACGTTTGCGGCAGAGGGGTCAGGTATTGCCTATCTGGGCATTCGCCTGGCGACTTACGGAGCAAAAATTCTTGACGCAGTAACTGGTTTCATTAAGGCCGTTTTCAAGATCCTGAAAGCTTTCATGGAGTCTATTGAGAAATACAAGAAGGTAGCCGCCCGCGCGGCCGTTGGCACCTTTGAAAAAGGAAAAGTGAACATTGGTTGGGGCAGGCAGGACCACGCGAAAGTACATGCCTCGGAACATGTGGATGACAAGTCCAAACAATCAACGAACCACGATGACAAAAATGTCGCGTGCTCCCGAGAAACTTGCGTCAACGGCTGCCCGGTTTCGATGGTCACCGGTGAAGAGCTACTAACGCTCACCGATGGTCAACTCAACGGCCTGCTGCCATTTGAATGGACTCGTCTTTATCGCACCAGTGCTGCGGAGATCGATTGTGGCCTGGGCTACGGCTGGAGCCATGCACTAGCGCAGCGAGTAGAGATAAGCAACGACGAGGTTGTCTGGACTGATCACGAAAATCGCATAACGACCTTTCCCCTCCCGAACGAACAGCGGCCAGCCATCACCAATAGCATTTCCAAAGCGGCGATTTACATCGGTGACGATCCATCTGAACTGATTCTGTCCCAGGCTGGCGATCAAACGCGGTTCTACCACTTCCGCTACAACATTAAGGGCGCCACGCTGATCGCTATCAGCGGTAAATACGGCAACCGTCTGCACATCACTCGTGACATTCATGGGCGCATCAAGCGCGTGGATAACGGTTCCGGTCGTGCCTTGCTGTTACGTTACGACCGCAAACATATCGTCGGCGTCGATTATCAGCAGTTCAGCCCGGCAGACAATCTGGAAGACGTCTGGAGCACCATCCAGACATTGGTCAGTTATCGCTACGACGAACAGCATCACTTGGTTGAAGCGAAAAACGCTGCCGGTGAGAGGGAGCGATACGCTTACGATGAGAAGCACGTCATTCTCGAAAGGCAACTGGCAGGTGGCGCCAGCTTTTTCTGGGAGTGGGAAAACGAAGGAAAATCTTCACGCTGCATCCATCACTGGGCGAACTTTTCGCAGATGGACGCTCGCTACTTCTGGGATGACAAAGGTAGCGTCACCGTTTCCAATGCCGACGGCAGTGAGGAAATCTACACCCACGACGATCAAGCCCGACTGATCAGCAAAGTCGAGCCGGATGGTGCCGAACATCTCAAAGCGTATGACGACAAGGGCCGGTTGATTGCCGAAAAAGACCCTCTGGGAGCAATCACAGAATTTCGGTACGACGAAGCTGGACGCTTAGAAGCAGTCATCCCGCCAGAAGACGCGCCGACCCAATACGAATACAGCAATGGTTTTGTAACGATCGTCCGGCGTGACGAAGCGATCTGGAGATACCAGCGAAATACCCAAGGTGACATCACCCAACAAATAGACCCTGACGGTAACGCCACTCAATACAGCTATGACGGACAAGGCCGTTTACTGCAAATCCGTCACCCAGATGGCAGTCGCCATAATCTGGGCTGGAACAATCTGGGCGAGTTGATCGAAGAGCAACTGCCGGACGGGGGGCAGCGCAAGTATCGCTACGACGCACTGGGCAAGCTGATCACTCGCCAGGACGAGAGTGGAAAGGTTACCCAATACCAATGGGATGCTGCCAATCGCCTTGCACAAATCACGCTGCCGGGCGGTGCGATTCGTGCGTTCACCTACAATCCGTATGGTCGTGTCACCGCTGAACGCGACGAATTGGGTCGCATCACTCGCTATGAATACACCGATGGCCTGCACCTGGTCAGTCGACGTATCAACCCAGATGGGAGCCAACTGCGCTACCGCTACGACAACTCGCGCCTGCTGCTGACCGAGATCGAAAACGAACGTGGCGAGCAGTACCACCTCGACTATTTCCCTAACGGCCTGATCCAGCAGGAAATCGGTTTCGACGGTCGGCGCACCGCTTATGAATACGACCTCAACGGTCAATTGCTGAAGAAAACCGAGTTTGGCGATGACGGCAGCGAACTGATCACTGAATACCAACGCGATGCCGCTGGCCGCTTACTGGTAAAAACCCTGGCCGATGGCGAGGAAATCCACTACAGCTACGACGCCTTAGGACGCCTGGTAAACGTCGACGACGGCAACTGGCCCCTCGCCTACGAATACGACCTGCAAGATCGCCTGATCACCGAACACCAAGGCTGGGGCACACTGCGATACGAGTACGACAAGCTCGGTCAACTCAGCCACTGCCGCCTGCCCGATGGCAGCAAACTCGATTACCGCCACCAATCCGGCGGCCGATTGAGCAGCATCGACCTCAACGGCTCGCGCCTGACCACCCACCAGTTCAGCGCCGGTCAGGAACTACAGCGCCAACAAGGCCTGTTGCTTAGCCAATACCAGTACGACGAACAAGGTCGATTGCAGGCGCACACCGTCAGCCAGCAGGAACGCAACTTGTTCCGCCGCCGCTATACCTACGACGCCAATGGCAACCTCGCTGGTATCGACGACAGCCGTAAAGGCAATCGCAGCTACCACTACGACCCGCTCGACCGACTGATCAACGTTCGCGGCAGCACCCCGGAAAGCTTCGCCCACGACCCGGCCGGCAACTTGCTGGGCCAAGGCGACCAAGTCAGTGCGAACCTGGCAAACGTCAAAGGCAACCGCCTGCTGATGCAGGGCGACCGCCACTACGACTACAACGCCTACGGCAACCTGACCCGCGAATGTCGCGGCACCGGGCAAAAACTTGTCACCGAATATCATTACGACTGCCAGCACCGCTTGGTCGGCGCCAGCCTACCGGGTGGCAGCGTCGCAACCTACAAGTACGACGCCTTCGGCCGACGCATCGAAAAAACCGTCAATGGCAGCACCACCGAATTCCTGTGGCAAGGCGAACGCCTGATTGCCGAAAGTGCTGACAACCGCTATCGCACTTACATTTATGAGCCGGGCAGCTTCCGTCCGCTCGCGATGCTCGACGGTGAAGGTCCGTTGAAAGCGACGCCGTTTTACTATCAACTCGACCACCTCGGCACCCCACAAGAACTAACCGACTACAGCGGTGAGATCATGTGGTCGGCCAAATACCGCGCGTACGGGAACCTTACTGCCCTCGACGTGGCTGAGATCAACAACCCGTTGCGTTTCCAGGGGCAGTATTTCGATGCCGAGACGGGCTTACATTACAACCGGCATCGCTACTACAATCCGGGAACCGGGCGGTATCTGACGCCGGATCCGATCAAGCTTGCGGGTGGGTTGAACAACTACCAGTACGTGCCTAACCCTACGGGGTGGGTGGATCCATTGGGATTGAATAGCGATTGTCCCGGCGGAGTGAATTGCAAGCCAGGAACCGTTGACGATCCAGCGAGGAACGCTAGGGTTAATGAGGGGACATCTGGAGCGCCTGATGTCCAATGGACGAATCATCGTAACAAGCACGTCGCCCCCAAGGCTCCTTGGCCAAATGTTGTTAAATCAACGGCCAATGGAGGTGCAGCAAAGTATTTACCTGGAACAGATATCGAAGCACTTGAGCGGCACGCGTTCAAAAACGGCCAGGAAGTCAACAATGGAAAGCCGTGGAAAGTCATTGACATGGGCAAAACCATTGGCGCTAACGATGGCAAAGAAACGCGATTCATGAGGGTTGAGCTAAGTGCAAACACTATCCATGGCCACCCTATTTCCGAAGATGCATTTAAAAAGCTCACAAAGGCGAAGAAAAACTAAATGGACACCAAAAAAATAATTGAGCTTGGCGGAACAATCACATTTGATGACCTATCCCACCTGGATCAACTTATTGACATATCAATGATTGTTGATGATTTAAAGGAGGACCTATTCCAAGCTGTCTTCCCTCATGAGCAAATTATTGATATCGGTTGGTATCCTGAATTCTGTGAAAACGGTACGTTTAGGGTCTCTTTGATTAAAGCCTATGATTGGGAGCACCCTATTTTCAGCGACAAAGCAAAAAACTGGAAAGAGCTGCACCAGGTAATCTTCAACACTTTAAACAAGCTAGAAATATAACATCTAAATCCATTAACCGATCTCAAGGTACCCAAGAGCACTACTACACCACCAAACTGGAAGACGCGATCATCGTCGCCATCAACAACAAAATGCACAACTGCCAGGATCCGTCGAACTC